>NZ_PGCK01000014.1 GCF_021023085.1 Methanooceanicella nereidis
AGTGTACCTTAGTTACCCTTGTGTACTTAGTGGTTAAGCTAGTGTACCTTAGTTACCCTTGTGTACTTAGTGGTTAAGCTAGTGTACCTTAGTTACCCTTGTGTACTTAGTGGTTAAGCTAGTGTACATTTGTTGCCTTTGTGCCCTAAGTCGAGAAAAATTATCACTCATCTTAAAGAATAAGAATACGACGCCCAATAGAAGAAACTACTAAGCGATACCCTATGATCACGCCAAAAATAGCAGCCTATTTTTCTTTTGTGACGTCCATGAGCTCTTCCGGGGGATAGTCTATCATTCCAAGAGCTGCGACGGCCCCGATTATGCCCCTGTTACCTGTCACCTCATAGACCATGACACCGGAGTCTTTCGCTGCGGATAAAGCTTCATCTACCGTGACGATCCCTTTTCTTGCCTTCTTAGTAAATTCCAGAAGTGCCGGGCATGCTTTAAGGCCTATCTTCACCGCCATGGCAGTGTTATCGGACCGGGTCTGGGACTCAAGATACTCATGGGCTGACTGTATCACCGGATCGACCAGGTCATGCATGATCCCCATCTCAATATAGCTTACTGCGTTGCCGGCGGTCTTATACGGGACATCATGGTATAAAAAGCCGACATTATGGGATACCCGGTAAACGCCCTCTATGGAGGACAAAAGGTCCAGCAGTGACAGCGTCAGTGCAAATGTCGCCCCGCCTTCCTCGCTATCGGTATCGTCGATCCCGATAGTGACATGCGTGAGAGCTTCCGTTACAATGACACCCTCCACATAGTCCGGTTTTTCATCATACGTGATATCAAGGACTCCGTCTGCCTGTTCCATCATCTCGGTAAGAGAGTATGCAGGGCCCCCGTATGTGCGTATATACTGGTAGACAAGCCCGTCTTTGACGATTACCTTTTCCAGGCCGAGAGAGATAATGTCGTCAAGATTAACGTCGCTTTCCCCGGCCTTTACTCGCTGCCGGAGTATCATACCATTCTTTCTTACTTTCGGATTGCCTTTTAAGTACATGAACTCGCAAAAAGCTATACAACCCTCGCTTCTGCACTCGTGGAATATCTCAACGAGGTCGTTGTCTACGGTGGTGAATATCCTTTTGCATGCGGATGCCGGCAGGCTGCGCATGCGCCTTCTCGCATACTTGGCGCGCTTTCTTCCGGCCCTTTCCTCGAGTACCTCCACGCATCCCTCATCTACGAACCGGTTTATCCAGTCCTGGACCGTGCTTCGCGGCAAGCCTGTGACAGATACGATGTCCTGGACGTCAAAATAACCCTTATCATGGGTGATCCTATCAATAAGTTTAATGAACTCTTTTCTCTTTTCCAGGACTTTAAGCATGATCCGTCTGACCTACAGAGTAATTAATTAAGTATTGATAATTAATATATTTATTTCCGGGCCGGATAAAGAAATATACTTTCTAGTGGCTGCTCATGAGATTTATACGATAAGATTATAATTCATCTAAAATATTTGCTTATGACAAAAAGGCTCATATTTTATTAGGTATATGTGCATTATATTCTAAAATAATTAAACAGGGATCAGGCATCATGGAATCGGAACCACCTAAGGAAAGCACAGGATCGAAGCTCATATTCATTGCGACGCTGGCAGTATTATTTTTAATAATGGTAGCGTGTGCTTTCGTAATATACGGATACATCACTCAAGGCACGGGAAATGCGACCACAGCGCCGACACTAATCCCGACAGCGACACCGGCCCCGACACCTTCCATAATGCCAACGCCGACCCCTACGCCCACACCGGAGCCTACCACTGATCCCGTACAGCAGTGCCAGGACGATGTAAGGCTGAATAAGGAACTGTCCGTTTATTATAACCCGGGTATCTGGGAGGACTATGTGGTCTATGAGAATAGCCAGAACGGCGTGAACAGGGTATATCTTTTCGATACTAAGACCTCGACTGAAATAAAGATAGCTGAAGGCAACATCATGTCCTATGGCTGTATCGGGAACGGCAAAGTCGTGTTGATCGACCGGGACAATTATAAGATGTTCGTATATGATATTGAGACGAACACTAACTCGACACTGATCCTCGAGGAAAACAAGCCTCGATTCAACCCCGATATTTATGGCAGAAGGATAGCTTTCTGTCAGGACGATGGCGGATATAACGACCATTATGGCCAGTGGATGAGCAAGTTCAGCATTTACATAACGGACTATGTCGACAGCACGACAAGCTGTATCGTCCCGGACATCTCGGAGCCCACTGACATCAGGCTATATGATAATTATGTCGTATGGACGTCATACGATGGCCAGAATAGCGACATCTACATGTTCAACATCCCTAAGGGGAGCATGACCAAAATAACTGACGGGAACGCTAAAAACGATCACCCTAGAATATATGACAATTATGTCATATACCACAGTAATGCCAAAGACGGCCAGCACATATATTCCTATAATATTGACACGGAAGAAACCAGGATGATCTCGTCTGTCGGAAAACAGTACAACGCGGACATATATGGCTCGAAGGTCGTCTATGATGATTCAAGGATAGGCAACTGGAACATTTACATATATGACCTTCGGACAGGACAGGAAAAATGGCTGACATACGAAACCCATGACCAGCTGAACCCCCACATATACGGGAATAAGGTCGTATATCTTGATAACAGGAATGGCGGCTGGGATGTCTATATGATAGATATAGAGTGATGGCCGATGCGGGATATAATAAAGGCGTGGATAAAGGAGTTCAGAGGGCTGTTTCTTTTGTTCGTAACGCTGCCGGTGATCTTAGGCAGCGTCATATCCTTCGTATTTTATCCCGAAGCGTTTAGCCTTTATTACTTTTTAATATCGGTAATAGCGATGCTATCGCTGCATGCAGGTACAGTCATCCTGAACGATTTCTTCGATTTTAAAAGCGGTACGGACGTGATCAATACCGAAAGAACTCCCTATAGCGGAGGAAGCGGGCTTCTTCCGGGTAACGTACTGAAGCCAAAACAGGTCTTCATTGCGGGGCTGTTTTGTTTCATGATATGTACAGTCCTGGGGATCTTTATAGTATTGACAAGAAGCCCAATAGTCATGGTAATAGGAGTCATAGGTGTGGTACTCGGGTTTTTTTATACTGCGCCTCCCTTTAAATTGGCTTATAGAGGTTTTGGCGAGATCGCGAGGCTTATAGCCACCCCTTTGATGGTGCTGGGCGCATTTTTTGTACAGGTGCCCGTAGGTTCCGGATGGGAAGTAATACAATATATGGAAGGTATCGCCGTAGCTACAATAGCCTCACTGCCGCTAGCGTTCCTGAATACAGGCGCCCTGTACATATTTGAGTTCCCGGACTACAATGCGGATATTAAGGTGGGAAAGAAAAACCTCGTCGTAAGGCTCGGAAGGCAAAAGGCATCATATGTATACGTCCTGTTGAACATACTCGCATACCTGTCCCTGACTATCGGTATTTATACAGGGATCCTTCCTTTAATGGCAGGGATAGTCTTCATCCTGATACCGCTTTCTGCCGCATCAATTCTCGGGCTGATGAGATATTTCGATCATGTGAAGCGTCTTGTGCCATACCTGAAGATCGCGAGCGACACGTATGTCATCGCAAGCATATTGATGATAGTAGCGTTTATGGTATGATGTCACGGCCATACCAGAAATTGAAAGAAGTGTCTTATTAAATAAATTTAGCCTGATCAGTATATCATGGCACATGACTGCGATCTTTAATTCTGTACGCAGATTTATTGCAGGTTCATCTTAAAAGCTCAAAGACTTCTTAAAGAGCTCAATGCATTTTTAGAGAAACATAGACATCTTTGAGCCTTTGAGCCTTTGAGCCTTTGAGAAAATATGATAGTATACTGATCAAGTCATAAAACAACGAATAAATAGAAAAGACGACCGGTCACAGCCATCATTTGTCCCTGGTCAGGATGTAATCGCACAGGTCTTCAAGATGTGTTTTATACTTGCTGTCCCTTATCGGCTTTAATGCGTCCCTGGCGGCATTCGCTTTATCCTGTGCCAGTTTCTCGGCCTCTTCTATGGAAGGCTTCAGTGCTTTTAACAACTCTTCCCGGGACATCTTTAGCATATCCTCGCGTTTTAGCCCGTTCTTCATAGCCAGAAGAAGCACCAGGGTCGGGCGGTTCATTTTAAGATCTATCATGATAGGCTTGCCAAGGGTTTCTTTATCGGATGTGAAATCCAGTATGTCATCCTTCATCTGGAACGCGATCCCGATATTATCCCCGTAGCGGTTCAAAGCGTCCACTTCTTTCTTTGTTCCGCCGCCGACAAGAGCCCCTACTTCCGAGGATGCCCTGAACAGAGAAGCGGTCTTTTTCTGGGCTATCTTATAATAATCATCGATGCCATAATCGCGATTTGTAAGTTCCATGGCTTCGCCTTCTGCCAGACGGAGTAAAGAGGTGGAGGCGCATTCTATGATCGCCCTGGTGACCTGAAGGTCGCTTCTTGCGGCCTGCTTTATGGTCAAAGCCAGCATCGCGTCCGCGGCTATCAACGCCATATGGTTTCCCCAGCGGGCATTGATCGTCGCCTTACCGCGCCGGGTTTCGGACGAGTCGATAATATCGTCGAGAATGAGCGAGGTGTTATGAATCATTTCCACTACAAGTGCCGGCACTAATGATTGTGCCAGGGTCCCGCCCACGGATTCGCAGGATAAGGTCAGTATAGTGGACCGCAGCCGCTTACCCCTCTGTGATAGTGCATACTTTACAACTTCGGCAAGCTCAGCAGGCTCGATCACGAACGATAATAGGTCTAGCTCCTTATCTATAAGCGCCGCCCTTGTCGATATCAATTTTTCTAATTCGCCGAACGATTGATTCATACTACCTATCTCTTTTAGAAACATCTACAAGATAAATAGTTTGCTTTTTTATCAACTCTTTTTTGGTTGAAATCTAAAAAGACCATAATGAAAATTAAAATGTAGACATATACATAATAATGGAAAAACCTACCGACCGGATAAGAGTAAGGGTTAAATATTATCAGGGAATGTGCGCCTGACATTTTTAGTCAGGCCTTCATTTTTTAGCCGTCACGATCAGGTCATAAGAATCGGAAGTGCCCATAATATCCATATTGAAATTTTCATAAAACCGCAGTCCTTTAAAGCCTGCTTTTTCCATTAATTCCCGGACCTTACCAGGGCTCACAGGATTATACTCTACGACATCGACATTGAATTCAGGCTTGCCTTTGCGCTCTATGATAGAAAGGATATTGAAAACAACACTATCCTTATGATAATCTATGGCAAATATGAAGACATCGACACATTCCCCGTCTCTTGTATAAAGCGATGGAATAAAGCGCTCTCTGTCGCGATACAATGCGTCAAAGTTCTCCAGATGCAAGATACATAGGCCGCCGGGTTTCAGGACATCATACATGTTCCGGATAGCGCAATAGAGGTTTTCATCCCCGAACTCATGCGGCAGGGAATTACCCATGGATATAACACAATCATATCTCTTTTCGATTACGGAAGAGATCTCCTTAATGTCGAGGTTGTAAATATAACAGCTCATACCATGTTTCCGGAGGTTCTTCGTGGCCATCGCGATCATATCGGGCGACAGGTCAACGCCATCGGTATCATAGCCCATGCTGGAAAGCATTACGAGGTGAAAACCGGTCCCGCAATGGCAGTCAAGGACCGACCTGACATTATTCTCCGATAATATCTTTTTAAAAAAGCCCTCTTCCTTTTTACGACGATTATCCCAGGGCATTAAAAGATCATACCGGTCAGCAATACCTGAATAAAATTCGTGGATCCTGTGCCTGTCCGACATCTTACGATTCCTAGATAGGGATTGTCTGCGCTTATATGACACCCTAAAATAAAGCGAAAATCAGGATATATGATAAAACTTGAAAGCGGGTGAAAGCACCGCCATATGATAAAACCTTATAGAACTATTAGAGATAATAACAGCGCCGAGGAGGAGACTTGAACTCCTAAGGCCTTGCGACCGCTGGTTTTCGAGACCAGTCCCTTACCGTTAGAGTACCTCGGCATCCAGTGAAAATAATATCCGCACGATAATAACGTGTGAAATTATTGGACGAATACTTTCCTCATTTTATCTATCACGACTATTTAAATTTTATGCCCACGCGATTTATATGAAAATATTTTGTTAAGACAATGGAATATTAAAAAAGTGGTTAATAGCTTATAAAAAGACACCAAAATAAGCTTCCAAATGTTTTTAACTCAACAAAGATAAATATCATAATCAGTGATCCATATGTCTGGCAAGTTTAGAAAGCGTGACATAGAAAGAAAGGGTAGCAAAAAGGAACGCGAAAAGGACATGAAACTCGTTGATGAAAACAAGGAGGATCTCGCCCACCCTGAAAAAATTGCCAGGGAGCTTGAAAAAGTCACCCCCGTGGAAGAGATTGAATAATTCTAAAAACATTTACATTTTAGGTGAACATATTGAAAATTCCTGTAAAGATTTATGCAGGTAAAGTAAGCAGCATGGATGTCGAACTTCCGGAAGGTTCCACATATATTGACCTGCTTGATACATTAAAGATAAACCCGGAAACGGTGATCGTTTTCAAGAATGGAACGCCCGTTGCAGTAGATTCAAATGTGACATCGGGCAATGTGGACATTATGAGAGTGGTATCTGGCGGATAGCCGGGTATCACGGCTTTTTTTAGATACTGTCCGGTGTTCACGGTGATTTTCTAGCAAAAACTTACAAAAATAATGGATAACCAGTCATTCATTCATCCCGAAGTCTTATAGTATATCTCAATTGTCTCGACGCTTTCTTTAGAAAAATTTGATACATAGGATCCTTGTCATCGCGTTGAGCCTTCGTTAGTATGGCACGTTATATTCATAACTGATAAGCGTTATAAAAAACTCAGAAAAGCCATGTATGATGTCTATAGTATAAGAGAAGACTTTCCAGTCCTCAGGGAAGTGATCTATCTTGACAGCGCGGCCACGAGCCAGAAGCCGGTCCAGGTAGCAGATGCAGTGAGCGAGTACTTTAAAAGATATTGCGGAAATTACGGCAGAGGAGCTCACAGGCTGTCTAAAATGACCACGGAAAAATATGAGGATGCGCGTGAAGATGTGGCTTCATTCCTCGGCTTGCCGGCAAAAAAATCAATTTTCACAAGAAATGCGACGGAAAGCATAAACATGGTAGCGCTGGGGATGGACTGGAAAAAGGGAGACAACATCATAACGGCTGTTGTGGAACATCACAGTAACCTTCTGCCGTGGATAAGATTGAGAGAGAAAGGCGTTGAAGTCACCATAGTTGATTCCGATGATAAGGGTATCGTGTCTCCGGCAAGCATTGAGGAAGCGATCACAGAAAGGACCAGGCTCATCGCGATCGGGCACGTATCTAACTTTTTTGGCTCGGTACAGGACATCAAATCTATTTCTAAGATAGCGAAAAAACATGGAGTTAAATTCCTGGTAGACGCTGCACAATCGGCAGGTGAAATGCAAATAGACTTTCGGGGTCTTGACATTGATTTTTTATGCCTGCCAGGTCATAAAGGCCTTTTAGGGCCCCAGGGGACCGGCATATTGTATATACGGGAACCTGAGCGGTTATCTCCAGTATATGTAGGCGGCGGCACTATAAAGACTGTGACACTTGACGAGTTTAGTTTTGATGAGATACCGTCGAGGTTTGAATATGGGACTCCTAACATACCGGGAGTCATAGGGCTTGGCAGGGCTGTGAACTACGTAAAGGACATAGGCGTGGAGAGCATCGAATCGCACTTAAAGGCCGTATCTGGATACTGCGTAAAGCGTCTTTCGGAGATCCCGCAGGTAGAGATATATGGCCCGGAGAACAGGGGATCCCTGGTATCTTTCAATGTAAGGAATGTAAACCCCCATGACGCGGCAATGATACTGGACGAGACTAAAAAGATATGTGTCAGGAGCGGACAGCATTGTGCTCAAACGGCTCTTGCCAGATTATGTATCAGTGGTTCCATAAGGGCGTCTTTCGGCTGCTATACGACTATGGAAGAAATAGATGCCCTCGCAGAATCGGTAGAGATGATAGCGAAGGCATTTTCCTGATCATTCCTCGAAAGAGATATTTACTGGTTTAGCGGCTATCTCTGGCGCGACACCATGTTCTATTCCCTCTACTGCCCATAAATATAGTAGAGTGTAATATGAGGTCTTAACGAACTGGTTCAGCGTCGATATCAGTGATATCCCCGTGAAAGCGACCATTATGCCTGCGATCGCGGCGACTAAGAAATTGATCCCTGCCAGCGATAGGAATATGCCGGCCCCGGCCATCAAAGATAGAACAACGCCCGCAAACCCGAACATACCTGTCAATATCCTGATCCCGATCTCCCCGACACCGATAGCCACAAGGTTATTCCCCACAATTTCAATCGACTTCTTTATCGTGTTTTGATATCCGAGGCCGGATATCACGGCAACGGGAACTAAAAGCCTGCTGGCAACGTCCCAGCCTTCTTCGACTATACCGGCAAAAATACCTCCGATAAAGTTAAAACCGGGGTTCCTGCGCTTCATCCTTGAACCTTTGAAAAGTTTGACGATGAATGATAGGATCACTCCGGTCAATGACAATAATGCCAATGTTGATGCTACCGAAGCAGATCTGTTAAAAGCATTTCTCATTGAAGACCGGCCATTTTTCACGTGCTCGTATACCGCATATGAGGATGCCCCCATAAAAAAATAGCTGACCATGTAGCTTATGAACAGTGCCGCAATTATGAAGAACCCGAGTATACTAATGCCCGCTTTGCCCATGACGTTAAAAATGATCACAGGCACTATGAGCAATATGCTTATCCCTGTGCTTACCAGCACAGATAGTAGTGACGGAAGAAGCAGTTTTGGCTCCTCTATGACCATACGGTAACACTCTATCATGTATTTAAACGCCTGGCTAATATGTTCCCAAACCATTTTAACACCTGCTTGACAGCTTAATAATGATATCATGTACATATAACCTTGTAAACGCCGCCATGGCAATATTTACAATTAAATGAGAACAAATATAAAAATATCTATAATCTGATAACAAATAACAAATAACAAGATTTATTTTTAATAAAAACAATTCATAAATGACCTTAAGATTATATAATAATCATAGGCAACCCATGTGAACCATCGATGACGGTGTAACTATGGAGATGAAAGACAAGCCCAAAGAACTAAAAAAATGCCCGCAGCATGGATATTTCCGGGGCCAGGAATGCAGTTGCGGAAACATCGGCACTTTCGTGCTTTCAGGCTATAAAGCGGAAAAGCTGGGTAAGATAATATCGGGAGCGCTCAGGCATTTCCCGGGGGAGTTAGGCCTTAAGATGGATAGTAATGGCTGGGTCGAGCTTGATGAACTGGAAAAGATCATTCAAAACAAGTACAGCTGGGCAAGTATTGACCACATAGACGCGATGTTTTCTACCGATGAAAAAGGAAGATACGAGAGGAAGGGGAATAAAGTAAGGGCGAGATACGGGCATTCGATAAATATAGATCTCGATTACCCTGAAGTAGACTCTGAGATGTTATTTTATGGCACAAGCGAAGAAGAGGCTGACAGGATACTCGAGATAGGCCTTAAACCGGTCAACCAGCATTATGTGCATCTTAGTAAGACTATCGAAGAAGCGGTGAAAGTAGCCTGTATCAGAACAGAGCATCCGGTCATTATTTCATTAGACGCAAAGAAAGCCAGAGAAAATGGAATAAAGATATTAGATGCAGGTCCTGTATGCCTGGCAGGGCCGATACCGCCGGAATACATCAGGATCTGATGCATACCGGGCCATTTTTTTCTACTGTAAACTTTTTTCCGGTGATCTCTTCGATCACCCACATGTTCGTTATTGCATGAGACGTCAGCTCCGACGTGATAATTTTTGAGCTTCCCGTTGCAAGGTGCATATATTGTATAAGCTGGTCCGAAAGATTTGAATCAACGGCAGCTCCCGAACGTATTTCTTTTAATATTTTCTTTGCCGCTTCAGAACCAACTTTTTCTGCAGGAAGTCCCCGCTCGCCCAGTGTGCTGCTACCTAAATAGCCCTTATATAGTGTAATGCTGGAGCCTGTCGACACATCGTTGCGTATATCCAGTTTTATCTCTCCGACACTTATGCCGTTTTGCTCAAGAAACTTAGTTGCGGAATTTGCCTGTCTTTCAGCTACGTGAGAAGGAAGCTTTGATGAACAGGATACGCCATTTACAACATCGCCTTCAGGACAAACGAACTCTGCGCTCTTCAATGTTCCGGGTTCGACGTGTAAGATCATTTTCCCTCCGCCGCGAGGATAAAACCCCCGGCTCACAAGAGACAGATCGGCTACATAATTAAATTTTTTTAATGCTGGTAATAGGACATTTCCCAGGTAATCATATGTGGGAGACCATTTTACGTCGGTACCGCCGATTACCTCAAAAGTGACAGGTGATGAAGCATAATAAGCCATTGCCATTACGCTTTGTAACAGCAAGGAGATGCTTCCGGCAGTTCCAATGTCCACATAATAATAACCGCCTTTTATCTTCCGGGGTATAAATTTGATTTCTGTAGACCCTATGTATAATCCATCAACAGTGGCATCAGTCATTTCCCTGGCAAGTTCGATGGATTTAATGTGCTGTATGGCAAGGCCCGGTTTAGGACGGTTTTTACGAATGTTCTTAATATTTATGCTTTTTTCTAGAATGGACGATAGGGATATTGCAGTCCTCAGTATCTGCCCTCCGCCTTCGCCATAAGAGCCGTCTATTTCAATGATGCCCATAAAAGTAAGAATGTTCCCTATCAAAAAAAATTAACGGTATAATTAACCTGAGAATACTTTGCCTATAGTGTAGACCACATTATTCAACAGGTATAAAAAGTACGTTAATGTCAGGCCTGGAGTGGCGACCATATTAATGTTGAGAGTGCTGACTTCTCCGGAAAGAACGTCGATGGTCCCAGTCTCATTATTATAACCGTCACAGGTTATAAGATAGGAATATGCCCCGCAGGTCTTGTCAGACAGGACCATTGAGCCTTCGCCTGCATACTCTCCGTTAAGATAGACAGATGCTTCGGCAGGAGTGACAATTATGAATAGATTTCCGCTATTTTGCTGCAATGTCCTGTTGATACTTGTTGTGACCTCAGGAGATATCTCCACATCGAAGCCATCATCATAGTATCCTTCTTTCTTAAGCACTATATGATGATCGCCTATACCAAGCTTGTTAAAAATATAGGGAGTTTTTTCTGAGGTATTAGATCCATCAATCCAGATATATGCCCCTTCAGGATCGGAAGTTATCTCAAGGCTGCCGGTATTAACAATGTCAAAATTAATATTGACGCTGGTAGAATGGCTTACGCCCAGAGTATTAGCATAGTAGATACGAAATACGTCCGATGTCTTTACGTATTCTTTTCCGTTTATGTCATAAATGAATCGTATACAGTAGTTATCATAGATACCCATGACGTCTATGCCATAGAATTCATAGAGACCGTTAGCGTCAGAGCTGGTGGACTTAACTTTAAATAAGTTCTTCTTATCATCAACTTTGCAGAGCTCGACATTTACTCCCGGTAACGGCATATTATTTTTTTGACTGGTAGTTCCCTTAACTACATTTACACTGGGAGATGGCTGTTCATGATAGGACACATTCTTTGTAAGCGGACAAAATACTGACACATACTTATCCTGATCGCTCTGAACATTAACATTGATCTTATCTGAAACATATGTTTTACCATTGACGTTTCTTTCTGCCCACAGAGAGTAGTTTCCTACGGGCAGCCAAAATTGCCAGGGCTGCGTAGTACGGCCATCATAAAAGGCATACATCCCGTTATCCATATAAATGGTAGCAGGTACGGAGGAAATCCATGAGCTTTGATCTGAAACTACGCCGTATATCCTGCCCATCCCTGAAGGCGGGTAATTATCAAAGACGAAATTCTGTTCCGCACATCTTAGCGGATACACTACGAACCATAAAGATGAAAGCTGTCCATAGTCTTTTCCATCTTTATCGAACGATACTTTTACCTTATAATTATCATAGCCATAGCTTGATACTATTGGCACTTTATCAAATGAGAACAAGCCACCGTTATCTGTAGATGTCGTGGCTATAAGCTTACTATAATTATCATAACATTCGACATATGCGCCGTTGACAGGATTACCGTTCTTATCGGAAACCTTACCGGAGATAGATCCGTATTGTTCCGCAAGTACGATTGGTGATATTAGGATATTCAGAAAAAGTAAAACTAATATCAATAAAACATTTCTTCGAATGTTTTTTGACATTATTACACCGAAAAAATGAAAAAGGTAAGGGGATTTTAGTCCCCTTAACAAGAACCTCTTTAGTTCTCCTTCCTTGCTATGAGGTATGCAACACCGAGTAAGCCGGCGAGCGCGAACACAGTCTCAAAGCCCGGCGTTGGGGTCGGGGTCGGAGTCGGTGTCGGTGGGACCGGGGTTGCGGTTGCTGTTGCAGTTACGACAGGAGTCGGGGTCGGAGTTACCGGTGCAACGTATACGTAGTCAGGAATAGCTACGTTCGCGGTGTAGGTACCCTTGGTGAGGTTAACCATTGCGAAGTATATGTGGCCATCCTTCTCTGCGGTTACGTTGTAGGTTCCCCAGGGGATCCTCTCGTAGGTGTATGTACCGATTGCTGCAGTCCTACCATCGTTGGAGAGCTGCGGGTTCTCGGGTACCTTGACTATACCGTTGTTTGCGGTGCCGTTCCAGTACCAGAGGGTTACGTTAGCGTTTGGTACACCGTTCCTGTTCTTGTCTGTTACCATACCGGAGATCGTACCCCAGCCGACTACCTTAACCAGGACACTGTCCTCGATGATAGTGTTGTAGGTTATGGTTGCGTTTGCGGTAACGTTAACCTCACCGAGAGTCTCGTTGGAGGTTAAGGGTATGGTTGCCTTGCCGAATGCATCCGAAAGGTTGGTTGTTACCTTCGGTAAGTATGCTACGGTGTCATTGTCCGCTGCGAAGTTGATCTTGACGCCAGGCCTCTTGTACGGTAAGCCGTTCAGGTAGAGCTGTGCGGTGATGGTCGATACGTCGCCACCTACAAGTATGGTCTCCGGGTCAGCGGTGACTCTTATCTCATCCGGCATCGGGACGTGTAAGACTATGAAGCCTGCAGAGGTCCTGGTGGTGTTGAGTGAGTAGTTGTTGGATGCACCATAGATGGTAAGGTTGTCGGTTAACGGTGCTTCAGCGGTCGCGAATGCATATGCGGTGTCCGGGGTCAGGACGATGTTGTCGAAGACGTAGGTTCCAACATATGGCTGCGCGCTGCTGGTGATCGTGGTCATGTTGTATATCTCGGTCGCATTTGCCATGCAAACGTGTAAGGTGACCTCGATTCCGCCGTAGCCAGTGTTGAATGAGTCAACAACTGATCCGAACCAGGAGGATACCAGCGGGCTGAAGTATATCTTTATTGAGTCGTTGATGTCAGCATCCTGTGCGAAGCTTGCCTCTATTATTGAGGAGTTACCGGATGCGTTGCCCCAGCCGAAGTCAACCTTTGCGTAGCCGCCCTTGGTGGTTGCTGTAAGGGTCTTGCTACCGGACGAGGTCGCGGAGTTCTCGTTGCCGAGGAATCCGTATGCGTCGGTTGCGTTTAATACCTCGAAGTTAATGGTGAAGCCATCGCCTACGGGCATGCCGAGTGCATCGGTGACATATGCTGATAAGGTTACGTGGTCAGCATTGTCAGCAAGTACGTGGTTCTTCTCAGCGGTGAGTACGATCTTTGCCGGTAACGGGAAGATGACTACACCGGTGGATGCAGTGCTGTTTGGCTCAACACCGAATGCATTGGACCAGCCCTCACCGAATAATGAGTGGTTTGCATAGACCTTGTATGCGGTCTGGAGACTGCCATCTGCGAATAAGGTGTTGTTTACGCCAGTTATCTGGTAGTAACCGTTCGCGTCTGCAGTGGTGTTGTAGTATTCCTTAGAAACGTTTGCTGCATTTACAATTGCTACATATGCATAACCGAGGCCTACGCTCGAGTTTGCAGTGGTTACTCTACCAACTACTGAGCCGGTGTTCTTGTTGTTCTCCGGCATTAATGGTGCCTTCTCCCAGAACGGGTAAGCGGCAGTAGCTGGGATTATTGCAGCGATCATAGTTATTATCATTAACGCTGCTAATGCTGCCTTAGTTGTATTCTTCATTCATTCAACCTCCCATGGTTGTGTAATATTATAAGCGGATATCACGTCTCGATAAAACGGTCTTGTTTTATCAATCCATACGTCAAATCTTCGACATATGCCGAACTTGACATCGCTACATAGTTAATCCATAGATACGGATTATTGGTCATACATTAGTCATTACATTAATAAAAGTTTTTTGGTCTTTCGCCTAAATTAAATACGATTACTATGCTATCCTGTAATTATTATATAGTATCCATTACCTTATAAAATTTTTTAACATTAGCCCTGATACAGCTAGATATAGCGTTAATATGGATAATTTAAGCGTACCCCAATATAATACGACAATTGACTAATCAAGCATTCAGTTACAACATACATCTAATAAAATTCGTCAATTGACTAATCAAGCGATTTAAAAGAACTTATATTACCGGTAAATATATTTGTCAACAACCTGTTAAGTAACTAAACTTTCATGACCATCGGGGATATAAATGAAATATGCAGTAATTCTTGGAGACGGGATGTCGGATTATCCCATAAAAGAGCTGGGCGATAAGACACCTTTGACGTACGCCAACACGCCGAACATGGATCATCTTGCGGATCATGCACTTCATTATGGGCTCGCACACACGACGTTACAGGACCTTCCCGCGGGAAGCGATGTAGCGAACCTTTCAGTTTTAGGATATGACCCTGAAAAATATTATACGGGAAGGGGCCCGCTGGAAGCAGGAAGCATGGGTGTGAAGCTAAAGCAGGACGACATTGCATTTCGATGTAACCTGATCACAATAGAGAATGAAAATATATCAGACTATAGCGCAGGCCATATCACCTCGGAAGAAGCGGCTGTACTGATGAAATATCTTGATGAGAACCTGGGCGACGAGAGAGTCAGGTTCTACCCGGGAATAAGCTACAGGCATTTACTGGTCATAAATAAATTTACCCCGGATACCCTTTGCACGCCGCCGCATGATGTGCTGGGCCAGCCTGTCGCGGACAACCTCCCTGAAGGAGAAGGTTCGGAAGAGATCATAGAGCTTATTAAAAAATCCCGGAACCTCCTGAAAGACCATCCGGTAAATAAAAAGAGGATAGCTGCCGGTAAGAACCCGGCAAACTCAATCTGGCCATGGGGACAGGGAAAAACACCGTCAATGCCATCGTTCAGAGAGAAGTATAATATTAACGGGTCGGTGATATCGGCAGTTGACTTGATCAAGGGCCTTGGTGTTTTTTCAGGTCTCGAAGTCATAAATGTCCCCGGGGCAACGGGATATCTTGACACTGATTATGAGGCTAAGGCCAGATATGCGCTGGAATCATTAAAAAGCAAAGACTTTGTTTTCATACATGTTGAAGCGGCAGACGAAGCATCACATGAAGGAAAACTAAAGGAAAAGATCATGGCTATCGAAGACCTCGATAAAAAAGTCGTAGGCACAATGCTCGAAGGCATGAAGGCGTTCGGCGAATTTAAACTGATGGTACTTCCGGACCATCCGACGCCGCTCTCGATAAAGACGCATGCGAGGGATCCAGTACCATATGTTATATATTACTCTGGACATAATAATGAAAATAACATATCATATGACGAAATGTCGATGAAGAAAGGCCTCTTGATAAAAGAAGGCTATCGTCTGATGGATCTATTTATAAAGGGCTCGTTGTAGATCGGGAGTAAATGATATTTTATGGACCATGTCAGGGTAAAGGCCT
Source organism: Methanooceanicella nereidis (assembly GCF_021023085.1). Lineage (NCBI taxonomy): Archaea > Methanobacteriati > Methanobacteriota > Methanomicrobia > Methanocellales > Methanocellaceae > Methanooceanicella > Methanooceanicella nereidis. Next base: position 16,042 of record NZ_PGCK01000014.1, read on the forward strand.
CTGCGACCTCGGCCAATCTGGGTGCAGGTTTCGATGTTTTAGGCATAGCTCTAGAAGATCCTTATGACATTATTGAGGTCAGGCCAGCAAAAGAACTGACCATAAAGGTCGAGGGAAGGGGTGCTGCATCCATACCGCAGGAACCCGAGAAAAACACGGCAGGCGTGGTTGCGCTGGAAATGGGGAAAAATGTCAGCATTAAGATAAAGAGCGGGATACGCCCCGGCAGTGGCCTGGGAAGCAGCGCTGCTCCGGCTGCCGGTACGGCCGTCGCAATAAATGAGCTTTTTTCGATGGGATACACAAAGGAAGAACTCGTGTGGATAGCCGCAAAGGGTGAAAAAGCTGCGGCAGGGTCCATTCATGCGGATAACGTCGCGCCGTGTATTTTGGGCGGTATCACGGTAGTATGCGGCAATTACGTTAATAGCATTGATGTCCCGGAGATGGGCATCGTAGCGATCCTGCCGGACATTATCGTGAGCACAAAGGTCGCCAGAGAGGTACTTCCCAAGACGGTACCGCTCGAAGAGATGATAAATAATATCGGAAAAGCCTCGATGCTAATGCTCGGGGCTGGAAAGAAAGACCCGCATATAATAGGGAGATCGCTTATGGAAACCTTTAATGAAAAATACAGGTCGAGGTTCATAAAAGGTTACTCAGACGTAAAAGACGCTGCTATGGAACTGGGAGCTTATGGCGTAGCGATAAGCGGTTCGGGACCCACTATGATAGCTCTTTCCCCTGTTGAAAAATGTTCGAGTATAGCAGATGCCATGAGGAAAAAGTTTACATTACATGGGGTTGACTCTGAAGCATATATAACCTGTACCGGTAAAGGAGTACAAATTATTTAATATAAAATAAAATAAATATTAATCAAGTGAAATCAATGTCATTAAAAGAATTAGTAATAACAGTTTTCGCAACGCTTCTGGCAATAGCGTTCATAGTCGCCGTGATCGGACTGATAATGGCCTCAGCTTTCGGTAACATATTCGGCGATCAGCCGGACACTACAAATTCACTGGAGCCTTCAGCGACCAAGCCTGCCGTAACAACTGTAAAGCCGACGATAAGCAATACACCGACTCCGACATATGATAGCGGCGGCCCATCGCCGACTTATCCCGCTGACCCGGGAACAACAGTAACACCGACGCCAGTGCCGGACGACGGGCCTAAAATAATTAGCGCAGAACTTGTCGGATATGGCACCGATAGCAGCACATATAACAGAGGTAGCACAGCGAAGGGTTACATTGATGTTAAAAACACGGGTAACACAGCAATAGACGAAGTAAAGATAGACGTGACGGTTTCGAGAAAAATACCGATCATAGGCATAGTCTCGCAAAACTTCGAATATATTGCAGAAGGCCAGAATATACAGCCTGGAGAAACAAAGAGAATTGAATTTGATGTCGATATCCCTGCGGAGTATAAAGGAATTTCGACGGCCGGAGATTACACGATCAATGGCAATGTTTTCATAGGCGATAAGTCGATCGGAACATTCTCTTTACAGATTAAGGTCGTATAACGGCTCATTTTTATTTTTTATTTTAGTATTTACAAAATCCCCGCATAAGCCATATTATAGGGATATTACCCGTATTTATCGGATAATAATTATAAATATGGCTGTTTAAGTTTTATCGGTGATTATTTTGGGAAAGACCGTAGTGATCGCCCCTACGACGCGTAACGAAGGACACGGCAAATTTGTTCTTGAAGTAGATGATGAGGGAATAGTTAAGAAAGGGCATTTTATGAGCCTTGTGCTTGTAAGGGGGTTCGAGCGGTTCCTCGTGGGAAGGGCTATGGAGTTCGCGCCTCTTGCGACCAGTCGCTATTGCGGGCTTTGTCCGCCTACACATGCCACCGCGTCATCTGAGGCCATAGAAAGGTCGCTTGAGATATCCCCTCCGGCCGCAGGACGTCTATTAAGGGAATTATGTAACATTGGAAATCATCTTCACGATCATCCGCTTCAGCAGATACTGGTATTGCCGGATTATGTTAAAGAAACCCAAAAACAGAGGGAGTGCATTATACGGATACAAAGAATGAGAAAAATCGGGCAATACATATGTGAGGTGACAGGAGGGGAAGCCATCCACTCACCGTTTATCAGGATAGGGGGCATGTTAAAAAACATAAACGAGCCTGTGAAACGAAAGCTTCTGGAGCAATTAAAAGAGTTTAAAAAAATCGCCGATGACCAGAATGAATTCATGCGTGAGGCGTACGATAAATCAGATGTGCCAAAAGGGCTGGGGGACCATGACCTTGATATGATGAGCACAGACATCATTTATGGACGGTCAGAGGTTTATGAAAATGAATATCATCCGGGATTTTCCGAGGTCTTGCCAGTTGACTACCACGGTGAAGAGATAGGAGTTGATGCGAGCACTGTCATCCCTTTGATCAACGGAAAAATAATTGAGGTGGGGCCAAGGGCCAGACTAAAAAAATATGGAAAGAAAATACCTGACGAGTACACTAAAAAAGGATGCGTTACGATAAACCGGGCTCGCCTGAAGGAGATAGAGATCAGGATAGAGCGGGGGATCGAGATATTACAACAGCTTGAGACCACAGCCCCCACCATTACGAATCCTGGCGTGACCGGTACAGGGAAGTTAGGCATTGGGGTGAATGAGGCGCCGCGCGGTACGAACGTGCATATGGCAAAAGTCCTGGACGGAAGGATAACATGGTATAAATCAATACCGGCGACGATGTGGAATATACCTGTCATAGGACGCGCGTCGGAAGGATACCACTATAAATGGGCTCAATGGGTCATGAGAGCTTACGACCCGTGCATTTCCTGCGCCACCCACATGGTAGTCATAAATGATGGTAAGATCGTCGACGAGCAGATAGTTAGACCGGGATTTGAAGGTCTATGATGAGGTCGTTAACATGGTAAAGCCAAAATTCGCATATGTGCATCTGGCAGCATGTTCCGGATGCGAGATCTCGTTCATCGATAATTTTGAGCGGCTTTTAGATATGATGGACATGGTAGACTTCGAATACATAACACTGCTGAAAGACGTGCAGGAAATGCCTGCGGTAGACATCGTGTTTATCGACGGAGCCCCCTGCCTGCAATCGGAAGAGAGCGTAAAAATGCTAAAAGAGGCCAGAAGTAAAGCCGGGTTTTTGGTCGCCTGGGGAGGATGCTCCGCGACCTCATGTATCAACAACTTTTCAAGGGGAGGGCAAATGGCACAGCCTCAGCACGAGTCATTTCCCCAGGTGTGTCGCATAGTGAAGGTCGATGCCTTTGTGCCGGGCTCGCCTCCGGGCCCGGAGATGGCGTATAATATAATTAAAGCGTTTGTGGAGGGCGATACAGAGTACCTGAGATATCTCACAACTTACGAAGTCGGCGGGTTTGCGTGCGGATGCGACCTCATGAAGAACATCATAGAAAACGCTCTCTGCATAGGCTGTGGAGCATGTGCGATGTCATGCCCGACAAGGGCGATCACAATGGTGCTCGGAAGGCCGTGCATTAACTGGGAGAGGTGCGTGAAATGCGGGGCATGCTATGCGCAGTGCCCGAGGAGCTTCTTGCCGGTGCCGGTCATGGATCGAATGATGGAGGGGCTATAATGGGATACAGAGGATTTGGCAGGTATAAAGAAGCGCTGGCCGCAAAGACCATGGACCCGAAGATCATGAGCGTCGGACAGGATGGCGGAGTTACTACGGCATTACTGTGCTACTCTATCGATAATGGCATCATCGACGGGGCAGTGCTAACAAGAAAGAGCGGCCCGAAATGGGTGCCGGAGCAGGTTATCGCCACGTCAAAAAAGGAGATCATTGAATGTACGGGAAGCATATATGCCCTGTCACCTAACATGTATAAGCTCAAAGACGCGGTGAGAGAGTACGCCCTTGAAAAAGTGGGCTATGTAGGACTTCCCTGCCAGATAGATGCGCTCAGGAAAATGCAGTTGTATCCGTTCGGGGCCAGAGGCATCGGAGAACGTATAGCTCTTGCCCTTGGCATATTCTGCAGCGAGAATTTCCATATGGAAGGGTTAAGGACGATTATCGAGGGGTATTGTAAAATGCCTATAGAGGATGTAAACAAAATGCATATCACAAAAGGCAAATTCATGGTCGAAGGAAAAAAGCATGCCGAAGTGGGCATGAAAAAAGCATCCAGATATGCCCAGGATGGCGATAGCGTATGCCCGGACCTGGTAGCGGAATATGCAGACATATCCATCGGCTCCATAGGTTCGGAGGAAGGATGGAATACTGTATTTTTAAGGACAAGAAAAGGAATAGACACGTTTTATGGAGCGGTATCGGCAGGATATATTGAAACAGATGACATCAATAAAGCTAAGCCCGGGCTTGAGCTGCTGGAAAAGTTAGCGCTGTCAAAAAAAGCTGCCGCCAAAGAGAACATTGAAAAGAGAAAAGCCATGGGGCTATTCGTTACAAGAGACCAGTATTATTGATCCGGGCTTTAACTTTTCTTCATCAGGTCATCGGCTTTCTCTAAGGCCATCTTTAAAGCCTCATCCACCGTGCGCTGATCTATCTCTTCTCCCCGGTCTGTAACAAGGGTGATGTCGATGGATATCTCATTATTATCAATCGATACGACTATATCCAGGTCATCGATCCTTTTTGCGGGGACGACTGAATTAATATGATCCAGGGCGGCTTTATATACCGCCTCTATGATCTCTTCTTCCTTCATCGGATCATTCGGCCTTGCCGCTTCCCTTGCTCAAAGACTGCTTGATCTGCTCCTGGAGCTGCTGGAACCTGGCCTGAATGCGCTCTTCCTGCCTGGCGAGGGACTTTAACCTGACATCGAGGCTGTCCTTCTTCTCTTCGAGGTCTTTTAAGACGTCTTCCTTCTTTGCCTTGATAAGAAGCTCTCCGGCCGACTTGTACACCGTTGCGTCATCCTCTACCTTGTTCAGCTCCTCGAGAGCGGTCTCTGTCTCACGGAGCAGCATCTCGACCTGGCCTTTTTGCTGTACTAAAGCCTGTGCCTGCTGCTGTACCTGCTGGAGCTGTGCCAGCTGGTTCTGGACCTGCGGTGGTAATTCGTTCATGATATCACTCTTTTAACTTAAACATGTCTTCAGAAATCTTAACCAAACGTAGCCATGTATTGATAGCGGCTCGAAGTGAAATAATATCCTCCGCGGATATAAATAAATTAAGCTGGTCTCCCACTACGTCTAGCTCTATCTTCGATCTTTCCGAGGGGATGGCCTGAAGTTCGGGTTTAAGCGACTCATAAACAAGTTTTGACCGGTCGCCGAACTCGAACTCTATCAATATGCTATGCAAACCTATCCCACTATAGGATCATACTGCCTTTACGCGCTTTATGGTAGTGGGCCTCTCTTTAACGAGAATGCGGTGCCCGCAGTATGGACACCTGACCCCGCCATATTCTTTGTCTATTTCAACTATGTGTTTACAGCTTGAACACTTATAGCTCATTTATTCTCCACCCTCTACGGCCTTCCTAATGGTCCTTGCCATAGTCTTGCCGCTCGGAGTCTGTGGTAAGTAGGTTCCGCCAGTGTAAGTATAGTTGCACTTTATGCAAGTCCATATGCCGGTACCCTCTCTCCATACAGCTATGCGGCCGCATTTCGGGCACTTGTGGGCCTGCTTCATCGATCCTTCTATGTCGGCTACAAGTGACCTGATCTTACGTCCATACCTGCATCCGAACCTGCCTGCACTACGGGTCTTCCTTCCTTTTGCTTTTCCAACTGCCATTTTTATATTCCCTCCAACTTTTCTCTCAGCACGTTAGCTCGTTCTTTAGCCAGGTGCACGATATGATTAACTTCATCCGCCGTTAGCGTACCTACGCCGCTCTTCTGCATGCCCGCGATAGCGCCTTCCTTGTTAGTGATGACCGTTAGCTTTGTCGAGGCAACGTTCTCCTCGTCGAGGCTCGGGTCGAGCATTATGACGCCAGCGACCTCTACAGCTGTGATAGCTACCGGAATGTCATTGAGCGGGAGCTTCGCGTCTTCGCCCATACCGAACTTAAAGTTCGGCACTTTCGTGTTCATGAGCGCCGCTATAGCCCCTAGTGAGGACGCGTCCATTAAGTTACCATCATGGTCCAGGACGTGAACGTCTATAAAGACCATCCAAACTTTCTGACCACTTTCAATACATAACTTATTTAAATCAATTGCGCCTGATTCTCTCACTCCGCGGTCAACTACTCTTGCGAGCTCGATCGCATCCTCCCTGGGAGGACCGCTCTCAAAACTCGGCGACGCTAGCGGAACAAGCTCTAAGTTCGTGATTATGACGCCACTGTCAGGGGTGTCCGGGAACGGCTCGCCGGGCTGCATTTTAACTCCGACGACGACCTGTGATTCTCCGATCTTGACTTTAGCGGAACCCTCCGCCTTGTCGATCACGCCTACCTCGACCGAGATAGTCCTGAACTCGTCGAACTTCCTGCCGTCAGCCCTGTCTCCCTGATTGGCCAGGCTATATATATAATCTCTCTTTATCTCTGCTATGACCTCTTCACTCATTAGCCTCGCCTCCCTGTTCCTGCTGCTCCTGTTCTTTGAATTCCTCTACATCCTCTTTGAATATTTCTTCTTTGACCTCGGCGGTCTCTGCGGCAGGTGCCTCCTGCGCAGGAGGGGAGACCATCTGACCGTACTTCTCGATCAGCGCCTGTTTCTGTAGTTGATGAATATACCTGCATCCTTCCATGGCCATTTCAAGGGCGGTCCTGAACTCGTCCTCGGTGAGGTGGCCGTCCATCTGGCATAATGTTATGTCGCCGGAAGGCGTCATCGCAATGGGAAGGTCTGCCTGACCGTAGTTATCTTCATCCTTATTAAGGTCCAGTACAAGAGTGTCATCCACCTTGCCTACAGCGCACGCGCTGACAAGGCACTTCATCGGAATGCCCGCATCGGCAAGAGCCACGGATGCCGCGTTTATTCCGGCGACCCTGGTACCTGCATCGGCCTGAAGTATCTCCACGAAAATATCGATGGCTGACCTGGGGTACATTTCCTGCAAGATTACGCATTCCAGCGATTCCCTGCTGACCTTGGATATCTCTATGCTTCTGCGGTCGGGTCCCGGTCTCTTCCTTTCTTCGACCGAGAAGGGTGCCATGTTGTACCTGTATCGCACTATTGCGCGAGATGCGTCCTGAAGGTGTCTCGGATGTACTTCCCTTGGACCGTATACAGCAGCGATAACCTTGTTGCCGCCGAACTCTAAGTAGCATGAACCGTCGGCCCTTTTCAGCACGCCGGCTTTGAACTTGATAGGCCGGAGATCCTGTGCTCCTCTTCCGTCCAGCCTTTTACCGTCAATGATCAATTTTTCTGGCTTACTCATTTATTACTCCTCAACGTTTCCAGCTCTTTTGTCAGATATTCTTTTATATTATCCGTTAATCCGGAGGTGTGGGCCTCGCGCTCGATCTTGAAGATCGTACGTATGGCCAGGTCGACCATCTTTTCGTCTCCCCGTAACCAGATCCTTCCGTTCTGTCCTACGAAGATGCTGCAATTCAACTCCTTCTTCAGCATGCTTATCATGGAACCGTTACGGCCTATAACACGGGGTATCTTTGTATGAGATATATCTATGACCCTGCCCTGGCGTAATATCTTAAGATGCTCTTCTCTTAAAGTTAACTCCACTTTCATCGTAGGATCGACATCTTTTACCTTTGCTACGATCAACTCTCCGATATGAAGATATTTGCTCATATTGGATTGGTCTACGCGCTCCGGGTATTCGGATACATGCAATAATCCCTCGTAAGGGGAATTGATGTCGATGATCCAGTTTGAGAACGTCACATCGTCAACTTTTCCAATTACAAGGTCGCCTCTGGCCGGTATATACCTGCCTGAGAGCGGTATGACCTTAATGTTACTTCTCCGGTCGACAAGCCCGTAATTTGCCGAATATACTTTTCCGCCCTCCACATACGTGCCGTGGCTGGCAAGCCGCGGGTCGTCGGATAGAAGGTCGCCCGGTACTACTATCTCTCTTTCAACCATTATCAATTCCTTCCATGATCATTATAGCGGTCATCTAAGCAGCTTGGTCTCGGCTTCGCCTTTGGATAGCTTATTGACCAGGTCATAAAATTCAGGCTGCATTCCTGCCGGCATCTGTATGACGCCTATCCAGGACCCGTCATTTTGCCATTCGTCTCTCACAAGCTTTCCGAACGACTGTAATTCGCCGTATGCCCTTGCCGCATAATTTGCCGGTACTTTGACCGCCACTTTGACCTCTTCGAATCTTATCGGTATTATCGGGCGGATCGCTTTCATTACGAGATTTACGTTTTCCTCGACCGATTTAGTGAGGTCGATATGTACTCCGGCCTCTTCCATGGCGCGCTCTATGCGCATCGGAGGATGCGGCGTCATCGTCTGAGGGTTTATAGCGTTCCTTGATATGAATGTTACTACCTGCCGCCTTTTATCCTCTATCAGGCGGTGGCGCTGCTCCGAGGTAAGGTTGATCTCGCCTTCGAGCACGATCTTGCGGGCTATGTCAAAAACATTTGTAGTCCCGAAAGCCTTGATCAGGTCTTCTTCCGGGACCCTGTCGCCCCTCGACGCGTTCTCAAATACTTCCTCGACGGCGAGAATGTCCTCCAGCCGGACACTGGCACCCTTTTTCATATCGTAAGCGCCCTCAGGATCAACAAGTATCTCGAAATGTTCACCGTGGGTCTTGAGCCTTGCCACTACAGCCTTATCGAGCGCTACCATTCAAATCACTCATCACTTTCTGATCTCGAACCCTGTTTCTCAAGGTCTGCTTTAGTAAAGCCGGCTTTAGTTATATATTCTTGTACTTCATCTTCAGTCAGCTTTCTGAATTTCCTCGTGGAAGTGTCGATCAGTCCGATCTCGATGGTCGGTTTCTCACCCTTTGCCTCCATGGACTTGAAGAGTGCCTTAATGCCGAGAGCTATGACCTCGTCCATCGTCATGTCGACCTTATACTCGTTCTCGAGCATCTCCATCACGACATTCCTGTTAGCGCCTATGGAGACCGCCTTATACTCATAAAGCGCTCCCGACGGGTCGGTCTCAAAGAGCCTGGGGCCGGTCTCGTCGACACCCGCGATAAGGAGAGCGCTGCCGTAAGGCCTTACGCCGCCATACTGCGTCAGCGTCTGGATGTGATCAGATATCTTCTTGGCCAGTACCTGCGTGTTCATAGGCTCGCCGTAGGTTATGTAGTTGATCTGCGCCTCTACTCTTGCCCTGTCCACAAGGGCCCTGCCGTCGGCTACAAGACCTGAAGCAACAGCGCCTATGTGGTCGTCAATCTTGAATATCTTCTCTATCGACTCGACCTCAAGAAGCTTTGTCGATATTCTTTTGTCGACAAGCAAGGCGATGCCTTCCCTGGATTTTAGACCCATGACCGTCGCGCCTCTTCGGACAGCCTCTTGAGCGTAGTGCACCTGGAAAAGCCTTCCGTCTGGGCTGAATACAGTGATAGCCCGGTCATATCCCATCATCTGGGGTGTCATCTGCTGCATCTTATTTTCACTCCTGTATGAATTAATTACTATTATCTAAATCAAAAGAGGTCATGCTCACATATCGCACATTAGATCTTTTAAGAACCTCTTTATTTTCCGGAACCATATCCACTTCGTCTCCTCTCTCCTTCACAATCGTTCCGGAAAATTTGCCTGTAGTAATTTGCAAAGAAAGGATATTAGTGGAAGGTATGCTTTCACACGCAATATATTTTTCTGTTGCCGCCCTGATCGTGCCTGACACTCCGAGAATGTTTATCAAAGTCCTGTATCCCTTGATCGAGCATACAGTGGATATTGCCGCTCTCGCCTTCTCGACAGCGCCGTGGTTTACTCTTATTACGCCTCTGGCACCGTCAAAGTCCATGAGACGATATCCTATCTCGCTGCTGCCCACATCGCCCATGAGCGATTGTGTAGAAAAGAATATTTCGTCGAGCAGTGATTTTCGGTCTATCGGCTCGTCTGCCTCTGTAATGACCTCGAAGGCGATGTACCGCTTCTTTTCGCGAAGCGAGGACGGTAAAATCTTCATATATTCGTAATATCGATGACAAGATACATAATATTAATGTTGATGTCCGACGGCAACATCTGACGAACCTGATGCTAAGTAACGAAGAAATAAGGATTCATCAATGCATATGTTACAGGATAGAGACTTATGATAGGTCCGGTTAACTCGTCGGTTTATATGATCACGGTCTTATCTGATGCTATGGGATATGCGGTGATATGCTGTGCCCGTATGTGATACATTCTTACCGCAAAGACTCAACTTTTCTCTTTAAAAAAATCTTTGAGAAGTCCTTTGAGTCTTTGGGATGAGAATGCATTACGGCAATGAACAGCCCGAAGTATCAATATCATTAAGATCTATCCGGCGATAGACCGTCGAATTTACCGGACGCATCATTAAAAATCTAGAATTCCTGAGGAAAACGGCGAAGCATACGAAAGCCCGCATTTTTTAGCTATTGGAACTATAAAAGATCACTGGACGAGTTCAACGCCTTCCATTATATAGCCGGTGCCGGGAAGGTTGCGCTTCAGTATCTCTGACGGGTAATAGGATAATCCCTTTATGGCATCCTCTTCGCTCATGTCGAACAACGTGCATAGAGATATCATGCTTCTGATGTCCCTCATGTCATAGAGCGATCTCGGGCTTGAGGTGATCACATAGGGAGCGCCGTATTTTTTTACCAGCCCAAGATTGGTCCTGTAATTTGATAATGCTTTTACCCTGCTGCCGCCTTTGCCGCATAGGATATAGGACAGGTCGAACTCAACGGCCACATACTTATCGGCCGCGAGCTTTGCTATCACGTGATTTATTCCGCTGGTCTTTCCCGTATGCGGATGTGAGAGGATGTCGACGCGGCTGTCTTCGCATGCCGCGCGGTTTATGGCCTCGTCGCCGCCGTGGACCAGCACGACATCAACCTTATTCCGGTACCTGTCCACCTGCCTTCTCAGCTCGTTGGCCTTATGGACTGATATCTCGACGCCGCTAAGTACGGTAAATCCCTCTTCGGCGGGGTATGAATCCTTAATGTTTTGAAAAAGATCGGAGTGATATGAGATACATATTCCCGAGTACCCGCTGTTTTTTGCGGCGTTGATAAAACGGGATATTGTAGTCGCCCCTTCAGGATAGGCGTGTACGTTCAGGTCATAATATCTTAAATCATTCTTCAGCATGGAAGTATTCCCTGATGATCTTTAGACCGTTTTCGTACTTTGCAGGATATGCTGCCAGCTTTACTCTGACGGCTATGGCGTCCTCGGCATAGGTTATGCGAACGTCGCCAAGGTATGCGTCCTGCTTTGAGAGCCTTAGATAAAAGTTACATTCATCGTCCACCCGCTCGGGAAGTTCCTTGATAAGCTCGTTCAGGTCCGCTTCGGGCAGTGACGTTCTTAAAAACTCAATATATTTTTCAGCCGCTTTTTTCTTTTCGATACGGGCTGTAAGTATCTTGATCGGGTTTCCAAAATATCCTTCAGTTTCTTCGAACTCTATCGGAGTATCTTCAGGAAGAACAGTTTCAAGGGCCTCCTGGACCCTTGAAACATCTTCTGTGGCATGTGCCTGTGTCCTGAAGAGGATATAATGGATCATTTACCCCTTCTGCCATGACTTCCTATAGAGGGCCTGGTCTTCTCGGTACCCATGCCTCTCTTGCCCATACCCCTGCCCTTCTTACCGGCGCTGGTCAGACCCCTCTCCGCCCTTCCGCGGTGGGTGCCCCTTGCGATCCAGTTAAGGTTCTTGTCGCTCAGGATCGACGGGTGGTGCGGGTCAACGAGAATTACCTCGTACCACTTGTGCTTTCCATCCTCTCCGACCCAGTATGAGTTTAATACTTCCATGTTCGGGAACCTCTTGGATACTCTCTCCTCGGCGATCCTCTGAATGCTCTTACGCCTTGTGAGTGTCCTGAGACCCATGTGCTTGGATTTGCGGCCTCTTACGTACCTGGACTTGCGGCTGCCACCACGCCTTACGTGGGTCCTGGCAACTACTATGCCCTGCTTCGCCTTATATCCGAGCTCCCTCGCCCTGTCAAGCCTTGTCGGCCTCTCGAGCCTTACGATGGTGGGCTCCCTTCTCCATTCCTGGAGCCTGCTCCAGAATAATTTTCCTACATACGTCTTGTCCGGGCGCTTCCATGCGTCGCGTATGTAGCCATACATTGACTTTACCATATAGTTTCGTCTCCTTTTGCGTGTGTTCGCGTTTCATGGTTCAGCCTTTGATATCCTTTCTGCTGTCGTTAAAGGCCACATCCCGGCGGGAACTGATCCCGCGACTGAAACTTCGTTGGTGAATAACAGGGTATTAGGATATAAACATTACGGCTTTTTATAAAAAATTTCTTGGGAAGCATCCGGCGGACCTGCCCATAAAATGGCCCCTGGGTCCTTTATTATACCTATTTAGGACCCGGTATTGGCCGGAGCCGATCATCGATCCGCCGGAACTCGCCATAAGTATTCGGGGACCTATGTGATTTGCTCATTTATTTACTGTCTTTACTATCAGGACGTGGCAGGGAGCGTTGCTTACGATCTTATCCGCTATGGAGCCAAGCAGGAACTGGTAATAAACGGGGTGCTCCGTCGCTCCCACCATCATCAGGTCATAGCCTTTCCTGGCCTCGTCAAGTATTACGGCGTCGACGGGGCCGCTTCTGTAAACCAGGAAATGTTTTACATTATCCGATTCAAAGATTTCCTTTATTTCGGACAATATCCTTTCTGCCTCAGCCTTCTGTGACTGGTCTCCGGCATATAATACAGTTACCTCGCCGCCGGATTTTTTTGCCAGGGCTTTTGTAAGTTTAGCCGCCCTGAGAGCGTGCCTCTGGCCCGACGTGGGCAGCAGGGTCTTATCGTACTTAAGAGGCCTGCCCTCGACATAGCTCAAAACGGCGGTCTCCGTATGTGATTTCCTCACGACCTCGTCGATCACGCTCCCGAACACACGTCTCTGGCCCCGTTTATAATACGGGTTTGCGAAAAAGATCAGGTCATATTCGGATGACCTGGCCTCTTCGAGTATTCCTGCTGCGACCGAACTTGAATTCCTTACCTCATAATGAGAGCTTAATCCGGCCGCTGTCGAGATAGCCGAGGCATCGGACACGACGTTCATCGCCCGCCTCCACTCTATCGCCGAACCTGGAAACTTGACAGAAGTGGATACGTACAGGAACGTTATCTCTCCTCCCGGGTTCAACACATCCTTTAGAAAGTCTAAGGCGAGCTTTACTTTTGTCGCGCCGGAGATGGGCAACAGAACACGGTCATACATAGATCGTCATCCCCTATCATCCTCTACGTTGATTCCTTTTTTCATTTCCATGATACCAATGTTCAATTCAAGGACATTGACCCTGGGCTCCCCCCATATCCCCAGGAGCTTCCCTCTTGTCTTTGATCTTATCAGGTCTTTGACAGATGCCTCGTCAATGCCGTTCTCCCCTGCTACGCGGGGAGCCTGCATCATTGCGTTCTCTATCGAAATATCCGGGTCAAGGCCCGAGCCTGACGATAATACGGCGTCAGCAGGGACTGTATCGACCCCTTCAGGCATCCTTGACAGGATCAGGCCAATAAGCTCACTGTTATCGGGCCCGAGGTTCGACGCGCCTGATGCGGATGCATTGTAATTTACAGCGGAAGGCCTTGAATGGAAATATTCAGGCCCTGAAAAATTCTGGCCGATCAATAGAGACCCTACGACCCTGCCGTCATACGATACAGGGCTACCCCGGGCGGCATCGGGGAATAAGGCCGACGATACGAGCGTGACTGACATGGGATATATAACCCCGCACACCAGCGCGACCAGCAGCGTCATATAAACTGAAAGGACAAGCAGCCTTAAGATCCTCATAGCCCCATCACCGCCGTCAATACTATGTCGATCAGCTTGATACCGATGAAAGCGCTGACCAGCCCGCCAAGGCCGTAAATAAGGATGTTCCTTTTCAGCATATCAGATGCGCCCGCCGGAGTGTATTTTACGCCGCTTAAGGCCACCGGTATCAAAATAGGTATGATCAGAGTGTTAAATATCAGGGCGGAGAATATCGCGCTTTTCGGCGAGGACAGCCCGAGTATGTTCAGTGCCGCGAGCGCAGGTATTGTCGAAGAGAAGATAGCGGGCAGGATCGCGAAATATTTTGCGAGATCGTTGGTGATGCTGAACGTGGTCAGAGCGCCCCTGGTTATTAAAAGCTGTTTAGCCACGCCGACCACCTCTATCAGTTTCGTAGGGTCGGAATCGAGATCGATGAGCTCGGCCGCTTTCTTTGCAGATGCTGTGCCCGTGTTCATCGCCATCCCGACATTAGCCTGTGCAAGGGCCGGGACGTCATTATCGCCGTCGCCGCTCATGAACACATGATTACCCTGGGCTTGCTCGCCCATGATAAGTAGCAGCTTATCCTCGGGTATGGCGTTGGCCATATACTGGTCAACGCCGACCTCGTCGGCTATCGTCGCAGCAGTGACCACGTTATCGCCTGTGCACATTATGGTCTTTATACCCATGCGCTTTAGCTCGTCGAGCCTTTCCCGTATCCCCGGCTTGATCACGTCCTTCAGGATCACAAGCCCTACGACCTCGTTGTCGACGGCCACCGCGAGCGGCGTCGAGCCAATACGGGAAGCCTGGCCGGCTTCCTCCACCAGTTTTTCTGGCAGATGCCCGGCCTGTATCTTAATGGCCTCCATCGAGCCTTTTATGTACCTCTTTCCGTCAGCCGTCTGGATGCCGCTGATACGGGCCTCAGGTGTGAACAATATCGTCTTAAACCCTTTAAGCTTCGAGTCGTCTATGTGATGCCCCAGTTTTTTTCCGAGATCTAATATCGACCTGCCCTCCGGGGTGTTATCTCTAACGGAAGCGTACATGGATGCCATTATGATGTCCTTCATACTCTTTCCGGGCGCATGTATGATACGGTTTGCCTTCCTGTTGCCTATCGTGAGCGTTCCGGTCTTATCCAGTATCAGCACGTCCACGTCACCGGTATTTTCTACAGCCCTGCTGGAGGTCGCGACAATATTGACCATGGTAACCCTGTTAACGCCCGCGATGACTATCGCAGGAAGCAAGCCGCCCATAGTGGTAGGTATCAGACACACAAAGAGCGATACCAGTACACCGGTGTCAGCCTCTATCCCGTAGTAAGTGGACATGACGGCGACGGCCACGACGACCACGAGTAAAACTATGGTCATGGATATCAGCAGCACGGTCAGCGCAACCTCATTTGGCGTCCTCTGACGCTCTGCCGCCTTTTCCAGCATCAGTATCCTGTCAAGGAAAGTGCTTCCCGGCTCCGCTGTAATACGGATCCTTGCGTACCCGGATAATATCCTGGTACCGCCTATGACCGAAGGGTCCGGGCTATCTGCCTCTTTTATTACGGGCTGCGACTCTCCGGTCATCATCGATTCGTCAAACGCTGCGGACCCTTCTGTGATCACGCCGTCGCGGGGCACTGTATCCCCTCCTTCAACGTGGACCGTGTCGCCTATCTTCAGGCTGTCGGAATCGACGAATTTGATCGTGTCGTCCGGGCCGAGTTTTTTTGCGATAATGCCTTTCCTTTTGATCTTGAGCCTGTCTATGAGCGCCAGTCGCTGTGTTTCGGCCAGCGATTCAGAAAAGAAAGAGAATAATATCGTAA
Organism: Methanooceanicella nereidis; assembly: GCF_021023085.1. Classification (NCBI taxonomy): domain Archaea; kingdom Methanobacteriati; phylum Methanobacteriota; class Methanomicrobia; order Methanocellales; family Methanocellaceae; genus Methanooceanicella; species Methanooceanicella nereidis. The sequence goes on from NZ_PGCK01000014.1 coordinate 31,837, forward strand.
GAAAGAGTGTGATCACGATGAAGAGATAGTCTGAACGGTTCATTACCGGGGACTCTATGTCCATGAACTGTGACGGGAACAGGTACACGAGTACAGTGAGCCCGAGACACATGAACAGGATGAATATTATCGGGTTTTTTATTATGTACCTTGGGTCGAACTTTGAAAAAGATGATATGAGCGAGGTGAGTATTGTCCGCCATGATAGCCATCCGTCGCCGACTGTCATATCTTCACCCCCGTAGATATCAGGTCTGCCAGCGGCCCCATCGCCAGCACGGGCAGGAAGGATAATGCGCTATCCATGATAAGTACGCAAATAAGGAGCACGGCGAATATTATGGTATCCGTAGGGAAGCTTCCTCTGGTATCCTCTATGGTCTTTTTGGTCGATAAAAGACCCGCCAGCCCTAAAAAAGCGGATATAGGGACATATCTTCCGATCAATATCAGCGTACCGGAGAGTATGTTAAAATACGGGGACGAACTCTGCAGTCCGGCCATGCCTGAGCCGTTATTGGCGGACGCGGAAAGGAACTCGTATAATATTTCGCTGAACCCCCTTGTGCCGTCATTCAGCGTGATGTCGTGGGACGGCATAAGAAGTATGGTCGAGGCCGTGGATATCAGGACTATGATCGGGAAAGTGATTATCACAAGGAATACATACTTCATTTCATCCGTGCCGATCTTTTTTCTCATGAATTCCGGTATCTTTCCCACCATCAGCCCTGCGATAAAGACGGAGACGATCGAATAGGCCAGAAGAAGCTCAAGCCCTATGCCTATCCCTCCGGGCACACAACCCAGCATCATACCGATCATCGCTCCGAGCACGCCCATCGGCATCATGGAACTGATGCTGCACGTCGTGCCGCCGCTCTGGACGTACGTGTTCGTCGCGACAAAGAAAACGCTTTCAAAAGCGGTAAACCTCTGCTCCTTTCCTTCGATATATCCTGACGGGAGGGTTATCCCCGAAGGAAGGTCGGGATTATCGGAAGTCCCTACGGCGAGCATTACCGATGCGGAAATGAATATAAAAAGTATGACAGCCAGTAATGTATATCCCTGTCTCTTATTGCCCATAATGATGCCAAATGCATAAGGCAGCGAGAGCGGTATCAGCATTGTAAGTATAAGCTGTACGACATTGGTGAGAGGCGAAGGGTTCTCGAACGGGTGGGCAGAGTTCGTGTTATAGTACCCTCCCCCGTTATTCCCGAGGAACTTTATGGACTCCATCGCCGCAGTAGGGCCGATCGGTATTGATTGTAGCCCCCCCGCTAGCGTATCCATGACCAGCTCGCCGCCCATGACCTGAGGGACGCCGCAGGCCGCGAAGATGATCGCCGAAAGCAGGGAAAACGGTATGAGTATCCGGACAAGAATGCGGACCATGTCCTCAAAATAATTGCCCAGCTTGCCCCCTGTAGTCCCGAACCCGCGTATGAAGGCGAAGGCGGATGCCAGGCCGGTAGCGGATGAAGAGAACATCAAAAAGATCACCATCATCTGGCCGTACGACGACATCTGGAGTTCGCCCGAATAATGCTGCTGGTCCGTGTTTGCCGTGAAAGACGATGCGGTATGGAATGCCAGGTCAGGGCTCATTCCCATGATAATGAAACCTGAGATGGCCAGCACCCACATCGCTGCGTTCATTAATAGCAGTGCTGCAAGGTACTCCTTCCAGTCCATGCCATATTTGCCCATCTCCCCGGTCGCAGCGAGCGCAGCCTTTTCGACCGGGCTGAAAATAAGGTCGAGGAAGGACTTTTTCCTGGAGAATACACCTGCAATGTATTTTCCCATTGGGATAGCCAATACCGTCGCTAATAATATGATAGTAAGGATCTGAAGCACACCGATTATAAGTCCCATACTGACACCATCAGAATCTCTCAGGATGAAGGAGAACGTATGCCATATAGGCAAAAGCCACTATGATAAACGCCGCTACTATAATGTCCCCTATAGCCATTAATGTAAACACCCGGGATAATTAGAGGTTAAACTACCGTATTAAAATAAAATATTATCGGAGGGAAAGATAAAATGTCCGTAACGTCTTCTTGCATAAAACCAACAAAAAATGTCGAAGGCCGATAAAAATAAAACGAGAAGTGTATCACTTCTTTAAAAAAGTTCAAAAGGACTTACTTCTTTTTCTGTCCTTTCTTTTCTTTTTCATCCTTCTTGGGCTTACTGCCGCATCCACATCCGCATCCTGCCATAAGCTCACCTCTTATTATTTTATATTTAAGAGTGAATGCTCTTTGTACAAATACTTACTCATGTAATCAGCATGTCTGCAAGCTCTTCGATGCCGACGCCCTTTTTGAGGTTGGCTTTGATTATCCTGATGTTTGAGTTGTGCCGCCTCATATCGCGTTCCATGCGTTCTACGCTCGCGCCGACCGCTTCCGCGAGGTCGACCTTATTGATTATGCCTATCTCGCATTCGCGGAACATTGCAGGGTGCTTGTTAACAACGTCGTCGCCCTCTGTCACGCTGACTATGACGACACGCTTATGGCTTCCCACGGGGAAATCCGTCGGGCACACCATATTGCCGACATTCTCTACGAGCAGGACGTCAATATCATCGAGGGGTAATTTATGAAGTGCATGGTGTACCATATGCGCATCCAGGTGGCATTCAGTACCCGTATTTAAGTTCTGTGTGGGAATGTCAAGCGCATGTATGCGCTTGTAGTCATCGTCGCCATAACAGTCGCCAACGATAGCACCGACCTTATACCCTCTTGCCTTCAATACAGGGGTTAGTTTCTCTATAAGCATCGTCTTGCCTGACCCGACAGCTCCAAGGATGTCTATCGACCTTATGCCGTGCTCATCAAGATGCTCGCGGTTCTCTTCCGCCTGCCGCCGGTTAGCCTCCGTTACGCTTACGCCAACATTAACTTCGATCTTGTGCAAATTATCACCAGATAAAAATCATTTTCATTCAAGAGGTGTCTTATAAATCAAATATTTGTCGGCAGCAGTTTCCGCCCTGCCTAAAATATCTTCAATAGCCCGGTATCACTTAATGACTGATCGCATGGATGCATATCTTGCATGGTTTCGCAGATATTCATCGCACAGGCGGCTTTCAAAAATGTAATTACAAATTTTATAGAAGAGATTTATTATCGTCGATTCATAACATATGAGCTATACGCTGGCCATATAAATTAAAAGGACATTCGACAAGCGAATAAGGACCATGGTTTTGCGGATCGGAGCAGAAAAGGCGGTGAAAAAATGATCAACATTGACAGGCAGCGGTTAGAGAAAAATATGCCGACCTTAAAGAACGTCATTATGATAGCCGCCTTTATATATGCCACAGTGTCTGCCGCATTACAGTTTTATGGCTATAATGAATATTATTATATACAGCCATTTTTTATCGTCATCATACTCGCATCTGCATGGCATTATAGAAAAGGGATATTACTAGCCATATTCTTAGGGGTCTTCCATATCGGGATAACTTATCACCACTTTGGCTTGATTCTTCCAGTGGTCGTGGCCAGAGTAATACTGTTCATTCTCGTAGCGGTCATAATAAGTGAAATATTCAGAGAGAAAAAAGATCTGGACATCAAGTTACATGAGACAAATAACAGGCTATCTAACATTATCCAGTTCTATCCTGACGCCACCTGGACAATAGATAATGACGGGAAGATCACCGCATGGAACAAGGCGATGGAAAAACTGACAGGAAAAATAGCCTCCGATATGGTAGGAAAAGGTAACTGTGAATACTCTTTGCTCTTTTACGGTTCAAGAAGCCCTATGCTGATAGATATTATCGGGATCATGGATGATAGCCTTCTACAGAAAAAGGATTTCAGGCTGGAAGCGATGACTGTCAACTCATCCTTGAACGGTAAGGATGTCACACTACATGAAAAAGCGGGAAAGCTGTATGACGTTGACGGGAATGCCATCGGAGCCATTGAATCGATAACAAACGAGACGGAATACAAAAAACTGGAAGAAACCCTGATAGAGAGCGAAAAGAGATTTCGTAACATCGTGGAGAGCAGTAACGACATAATCTGGGAGATGGATGAGAATGCCGGCTACACGTACATGAGCCCCAATGTCAAGGACATCCTGGGTTACGAGCCGGAAGATATCGTCGGGAAAAAACCTTATGATATCATGCCCCCGGACCAGATACGTATTTCGAAGGAAAGGTCCTTGAATGTCTTTTCTGATAAAAGACCGGTGATCGTAGAGGATAAATTCCTGCACAAGGACGGGCGGCAAATAATCTTTGAGGTCAGCGCAGTCCCGGTCTTAAACAGTAAAGGGGAGTTAAAAGGTTTCCGGGGCATAGCCAGAGACATATCGAAGCGTAAAAGATCCGAAGAGGAACTAAAAGAATTAACCTCAAAGGTCAATCAGCAGGCGAGCACGCTTGATGCGATATTATCTGCGTCGCCTGACATCATAATGATGATCGACAGGGATCTAAGATGCATATATGTAAATCCGGCATTCATGAGATCGACCCGGCCGGAAGATAAAAATATCATGGGTAAAAGGTTTCCGGACCTTAAGGTCGATCCTTATTTCAAGAAAAGGTTAACTGATGAGATAAACAACGTTTTTTCGAGCGTCGAACCGCTGACTAATGAATGGTCCTACGATCACTTAGGTTCTACATTTTATTACGAGTACATAATCAGCCCCATAGTGGATACTGATGGTAAAGTGAATGCGGTCGTAGTCACGGCCAGGGATATCACTGGACGTAAAAGTACCGAAGATGCGCTCATACAGAGCGAGGCCAGGTTCAAGGCCATTTTCAAGAACGCAGGCATCGGTATCAAGCTGGTGGATATGGACGGCAGTATAATAGAGAGCAATCCGGTTTACCAGAGGATGGTCGGATATACGGAGGATGAGCTTCGATATAAAAAAGTATCCGAGATAACTTATCCCGGCGATCTGGATACAAATAATGCGCGACACAGGGAACTGGTGGAAGGTAAACAGGATAGTTTCCAGATCGTGAAACGATACGTCAAAAAGGACGGGAATATCGTATGGGTCCGGCTGACAGATTCCCTGGTGTATGACATCGGCGGTAACCCGCTTTATACGATAGGCATGGTCGAGGACATCACGGAGCATAAGAAAGCAGAAGAGGCTTTGCAGGAAAGCGAATCAAAGTTCAGGATATTGATGGAGACCGTCTCTTCCGCAGTCATCATCTTACAGGACGACCTTTTAAAGTTCGCCAACCCTGCCGCTGAAGAGGTAACAGGCTACAGGAGAGAAGAGCTTTATTCTATGGACCCCGAATCTTTGCTAAAGCACATACCTCTGGATAAGCAAAAAATGCTCTTTGACTATAAGTACGCAAGATTGACCGGGGCATCGGCCCCATTGAGATATGAGATCAAGATATTCACGAAGAACATGTATGAGAAGTGGGTGGACATAACATGCGGTGTGATCAATTTTGAAGAAAAGCCTGCCATACTCGTAACAGGATTCGATGTCACTGAGCGTAAAAGATACGAGAAAAAATTGCACGACAGTGAGTCCAGCCTTCGCAGGATAACTGATAATATGATGGATATGATTAGCCAGACAGACATTAGCGGCATCTTCCAGTACGTAAGCCCTTCACACAAGGCAATACTCGGCTATGATCCGAACGACCTCTTAGGCAGGTCTGTACTGGATTTCGTACATCCTGACGACAGAGAGAAGGTCAGGCGCGACATCAGTGAGGCGATTTTCAGCGCATCCAGGGGGAAGTCATCGTTCCGATACCGTCATGCCGACGGGCATTATATATGGGACGAGACGATAGGCAACGTATTATGCAACGATAGCGGCGATAAGATCGGCGCCATATTTTGCGGAAGGGATATAACTGAACGTAAGCTGGTGGAGGACCAGATCAAAGCCTCGCTGAGAGAAAAGGATGTGCTGTTAAAAGAGGTACATCACAGAGTTAAAAATAACCTGCAGATAGTCTCAAGCCTGCTAAGCCTCCAGTCGGGATACGTAAGGGATGAGAGAGACGTCGAGCTGTTCAGGGAAAGCCAGAACAGGGTAAAATCCATGGCGTTCATACATGAGAGAATGTACCAGTCAAAGGATCTCTCAAGGATAGACTTTGAAGAATACATCCAGAGCCTGACTATGCACCTGCTCAGGTCTTACGGGGCCAGCGGGGACAGGATCGTCTTGAACATGGACGTCGATAATGTTTTACTGGGCGTGGACACTGCGATCCCGTGCGGCCTAATAGTAAACGAGCTTGTATCCAATTCATTAAAGTATGCATTCCCGGATGGTGAAAAAGGAAGCATATCGGTAGGATTGCATAATGACAACGGTAAATATATTCTAGTTGTAGGAGATAATGGTATAGGTTTGCCAGAAGACCTTGATCTCCGCAATACAACGACCCTGGGTTTACAGCTAGTCAACACGCTGGTTAACCAGCTCGAAGGCGAAATGGAGCTGGAGAGGGACAGTGGTACGTTATTCAGGATAATGTTCAAGGAAATAATTAAAGAAAAAGGGATTATCGATGACGAATGAACGGATACTTGTCGTTGAAGATGAGAGCATTGTCGCAAAAGACCTGCAAAACCGGCTAATAAAGCTGGGATATCAGGTCCCTGCGATGGCCTCGTCGGGAGAGGAAGCGATCAAGAAGGCGGAAGACCTGAAGCCGAGCCTCATCCTGATGGACATCATGTTAAAAGGAGAGATGGATGGTATACAGGCCGCGGAATATGTGCATTCCAACCTTGACATACCGGTCATATTCTTAACCGCATATGCGGATGAGAACACATTAAAGAGGGCAAAGATCACGGAGCCTTTCGGCTATATATTGAAGCCGTTCGAGGAAAGGGAACTGGTCACAGCCATCGAGATAGCCCTTTATAAGCATCAGATGGAGAAAAAGCTGAAAGAGAGCCAGGAGCTTTACAGGGACCTGGTCGAGAACCAGGGAGAAGGCATAGGCATCATAGACCAGGATGAAAAGTTCGTTTTTGCCAATCCTGCTGAGGAGGCCATTTTCGGGGTGCCCTCCGGCGGGCTTATAGGAAGGATGCTTGGTGATTTCGCAGACCGCCAAAAGGTCGCGTCCATTCTTGAGCAGACCAAAAAACGCAGTAATGGAGAGGCGGAATCTTATGAGATAGATATTACGCGCCATGATGACGAGAAGCGTAACCTCCTTATCACCAGTACCCCGAAATACGATAAAAAAGGACGATATTGCGGAGCGTTCGCGATATTCCAGGATATTACGAAACGAAAGCTCATGGAAAAAGAGCTTCGGCTGAAAAACAGGGACCTTATGATCATAAGCTCCATTGCATCCACGATAAACAGGGCGAACAACATACAGGATATGTTGAAAGATGTCCTTAAGGGGGCAATGGTGCTAACAGGCGCTGATGCAGGAGCGATATACCTGTATGAGAAGGAAGATAAGACCAAGATGACCTTGCAGACGAGCACCTATAGCACGGACGCAGGTTCCGCCCTCAGCCACAGGTCCTCCTTACCGAGGAATTTTTCGATAGACGGGAATAAGGTCGTATACGGGGAGAAAGGACGGGAACATATAAGCGGGCTGTTCGATGAGGAAGTATATTCGATATATGTGCCCATACTCGTAAAAGGCGAATCCATAGGCGTCATAGTCATGTATACGATCAATCCGGTCCCGGAGGGTGCCGATAAGTCGGCCGAATTACTCAGCATAGGATCTCAACTGGGCATTGCCATAGATAATCATCTCATGATGAAAAAGATACAGGATGACAGCCGCTACCTTTCGGACATTATCAACGAGTCCCCGGATGCGATGCTCACGGTTGACAAGAACGGAATGATACTCTCTTTCAACAAGAGCGCCTCAAGGCTTCTCGGATACCTGAAGGACGAGATGGTCGGCAAACATCTTTCATCGCTGCTCCCGGACGGTTCGATGCCGGAACTTGACGAGACAAAGAGCTATGTCAGGGAGTTCAAGTGCAGCGACGGCAGCGAGATCACGCTGAACATCTCGACTTCCAGGCTGTACAAGGATAACATTGAGTTCGGTTTTATTATAACGTTAAAGAACCTCTCTGAGATCGTGGGGCTAAAGATAGCGCCTATAAAAGAGACTGCGGTTGATACAGAGCAGCTTTATCAGTTTGACCCGGGCTTCATATATCTCTTCGACAAATCTGTGGACGGGCGGTATATGGAGATCTTTGCAGACCAGGTGAAGCATAATATACAGGGGCTTTGTATCTCGAGGAAGAACCCGAAGAACATAAGGCAGATGTATGGCCTTGAGAAGACGCCGGTCGTATGGCTCAACAGCAGTGACAGCGTCGCAGGGGAGAATTGCATCAAGCCTGATAACCTGACAGGGCTCACCGCCACGCTGCACAAATTTTTAATGGAGGCGGAAGACGGCATTATACTGCTCGACGGAATGGAATACCTCATGACCAGGAACAGCTATGAGTCGCTGTTAAAGTTCATCCATTTCATAAACGACAGGGTCATGCAAAGCCGGTGCAGAGTATTCTTCTGCATTGACACGCTGGCGCTGGATGAAAGGCAGTACCATATACTACGAAGTGAAATGCTGGAGTTCGAGGACCACAGCAATGAGAGGCCTCTCAGGACAAGGGCGGGGCAGACGTCACATTAAATGAAAGATCTTGCCCTGCATTATACTTTATTTTAAAGCTGGATCACGATATTTCGCCATAAGCATACTTAAGCATTAATGGCCGGCACAGGCAACACGAAAAATAAATAGTTCTTGAGGAGTTACGTATTAGTGATGCAAAAAGAAGAGATGAAACAAAATAAAAAAATAATCATATGGCCGATCTATCTCGACCTTAGCAGGACAAGGAATGAAGGAAGGCTAACGCCCAAAGAGTTTTCCGTTAAGTCCCCTAAAGCCTCGGAGATCGTGAAGGCGGCCGATAACTTAGGCCTCCACCCCGAGATATACCAGAATAAGGTACACCCTTCGATCTGGTGGGAAAAGACGGGTTATGTGGCCATAGATAACATAGGCCCCAAGAGTGATCTGCTGCGAAGGATCGGCAAGGAGATCATCAGGATGAGAGGGGGCAAGCAGTAGAGTAAATGCGATCTTAACGATCGGGCATGCAATTTAAGGGATCGCCATTATTGCCGCACAAAGAATAAATATTACCATAAGATAAGTCTCTAATCATGATAGATCTCCACACGCATACCACTTTTAGTGACGGGGAACTCATACCCAGCGAACTTGTAAGAAGGGCCAAAGTCATGGGCTATACGGGCATCGCTATCACTGACCATGCCGACCCGTCAAACCTGGAGTTCCTCATAGAAGCGGCAAAAAAAGCCAGATATCTTGAAAATGCTTATGAGATCACTGTAGCGACTGGCGTGGAGATCACACATGTGCCGCCCGCGTACATCCCGGCACTGGCACGCAGGGCAAAAGAGCTGGGAGCAGAGATAGTCGTGGTCCATGGCGAGACGCCGGCAGAGCCGGTGATGCCCGGAACTAACATGGCTGCCGCAGGCTGCGGCGATGTGGATATCATAGCCCATCCCGGATTCATTACAGAGGAAGAGGCGAGGAAAGCTGCTTCTAACGGGATCCATCTGGAGATCACCGCAAGAAAAGGGCATAATATGACCAACGGGCATGTGGCCCGGATAGCGGAAATAAGCGGAGTAGGGCTCGTTGTCGATACTGATTCTCACGCCCCTGACGACCTTATATCCAGCGATAGGGCTTTTAAGGTCGCGCTTGGCGCAGGTTTATCCAGGCGTGACGCGGAGCGCGCGCTAAATAATTCGAAAGATTTATTAGGCAAAATCGTTAAAAATAGATGCTAATAATATTCTGACTACAGAGCAGTAACCCGATAACAATTTAATACGCTGTTAGTGTACTATATTAAGCATTGCGTAAAGTTTATATACTATTAGGCTAGACTTTATATAGTTTTGTAGTTGGAAGTGACGTTTTTTGAAGCGACTTGGCATTGTTTCACATTTATCGGCTCATGGTTATCTTATCGTTCGTTCAGAGGATAGTTCACTTCCCCGGATAAACGCAAAGATAGTCAATAAAAAAATGGATAGGATCGGAACTGTTTATGATGTCTTCGGACCTGAAAAGTCTCCGTACATATCCATAAAGCTGGACAGGAAAATGACCCAGTCCGGCGTACAGGCCCTTATGAAAGAGCGAGTATACGTAGCATGAAGGTGTAATCGTGGCAGAGATAGAGAAGATTAGAGAGATAGAAAGACGAGAGGTCAGCAAAGAAAAGACCCTCGAAAAAATGAAAAAAGAATCAGAGAAGACCGGTGAGACTGAAGAGAGGATACTGGAATGCCCGGAATGCGGCTCGCGCCAACTGGTACACGATTATGAAAGAGCGGAACTGGTTTGTAACGAATGCGGCCTGGTCGTAGATGAAGATTTCATAGATATGGGACCCGAATGGAAAGCATTCGACCATGACCAGCGCATGAAGAGGTCAAGAGTAGGCGCGCCAATGACATTTACCATTCACGATAAGGGATTGTCGACTATGATAGACTGGAGGAACAGGGACTCCTATGGTAAGTCCATATCCTCCAAGAACAGAGCACAGTTATACCGTCTGAGAAAATGGCAGAGGCGTATCAGGGTATCCAATGCGACAGAAAGGAACCTCGCCTTCGCATTGTCCGAACTGGACAGGATGGCATCCGCACTTGGTCTGCCCCGTAACATAAGAGAGACTTCTGCGGTCGTCTATAGAAAGGCAGTATCCAAGAACCTCATACGCGGCAGAAGCATCGAAGGCGTCGCAGCGGCGGCACTGTATGCGGCATGCAGACAGAACGGCGTTCCGAGGACACTTGACGAGATTGCAGAAGTGTCGAGAGTAAGCAGAAAAGAGATCGGCCGTACATACAGGTTCATCTCCAGAGAGCTTGGATTAAAGCTAATGCCCACATCGCCCATCGACTATGTCCCGAGATTCTGCTCCGGATTATCCCTGAAGGGAGAGGTCCAGAGCAAGGCAGTGGAGATCCTCAGGCAGGCCGCGGAAAAAGAGCTTACGAGCGGCAGAGGACCGACAGGCGTGGCAGCGGCGGCGATCTACATATCCTCGATCCTTTGCGGAGAAAGAAGGACTCAGAGAGAGGTCGCTAACGTAGCCGGGGTCACTGAAGTCACCATCCGTAACAGGTATAAGGAACTTGCAGAAGAGCTGGACATTGAAATAATCCTGTAAACCGGTCTTTGAAGTATCAAGTTTGAATATATCGGGCTTGATACGTTTTTTATATTTTTATTTGCTTAATGATCGCCTATTTTTTGATCAGAGCGTTTATTTTGATAGTCAATACTATCAGGGGGCCCCATTAAAAAGCGAAGGCTTCCACTGCCGGGTAGTTTTTAATATACTGTAAATGGAAAGATAGTTTTAATGGAGCCTTTTAATATCATCCTGCTATTCCTTTCCGGCCTCATTTCAGGAGCTTTCGGTGGCATGATAGGCATCGGAGGCTCCACGCTGCTGGTGCCGATATTAACGCTTGCTATGGGCATGCCTGTGCATACCGTGATACCGATCGGTCTTTTGAATAATATAGCCGTATCCTCGTCAGCGGTGCTTAAGTATCATAAAATGGGGCTGTTGCATAAAAATACAGTGATGATAATGAACATAGGCTCGGTGCCGGGCATTATAGCGGGCACGTACATCGCTTCGATCAGCACTGACACTACGATTAAACTGATATTTGGCGGTTTTCTTCTGGTAGTACTCATGCAGGCGCTGATAAGGAAAGACGGTGGCGAGAATGTTACTATGGAAGAGCCTGAAAACATTGATAAAAAAGGATTTTCCATACTGGGCTTTTTTATGGGGCTGCTGGGAGCGCTCCTGGGCATCGGAGGAGGCGTAATAGCCGTTCCTGTTCAGGTACACCAGTTCAAGGTCCCGCTCAGGAACGCTATAGCTAATTCGCTTGGCACGATAGTGTTAGCGTCTTCACTGGGAGCCCTGATCTATATTTCAATAAATGCCGGCAGGTTATTCTCCCCGGATGATGTGATAGAGTCGATAATATTCATAGCACCGGGCTCGATAATCGGCGCGACGTTGAGCGCAAAGACGTCGAAAAGATTACCTGAGAGATATATAAAGTATATTTTCTATGCCACGGTAGCCTATATCGCCTATAGGATGATAACAAGTGGCCTGGGTATGTAACCGATAAGCTTTACGCTAATGCTTTATATATACAATACTTCATGCTATGAGATATTAATGGAGATGCTGGAAGCCTTACTTTTTCTAATGACCGGGACACTTATAGGCTCGTTCAGCGCCCTGCTGGGAATAGGCGGCGCGGTGATCCTGATACCGGTCCTGTCGTTGTTGTTCGGCCTGCCGATACAGATGGCGATGGCCATAGCACTGATCACTAATGTCGCGGTGTCTTTGTCCGCAGTGCTAAAATATGAGCGTAAGGGGCTCCTTCACAGGAATGCGGTAAAAATAATGAACATAGCAGCAGTCCCGGGCATCATCGCTGGCATTGCGATATCTACGAACAGCCCTGCATCGGCCATAATGATACTTTACGGATCCTTCCTCCTGTTCATGGTCGCGCTGGCATTCGTAAACAATAAATCTAAGGACAGAGAGCCGATAAAAGAGCCTGAACACATAGACAGGAAAGGGCACAGTATGCTGGGCTTCATCATAGGCATTCTTTGCGGCGCGCTGGGACTTGGCGGAGGGGGGCTGGCAGTCTCCGTGCAGACCAATTTTTTTAAGACGCCCATAAAGAACGCGATAGCCAACTCCATGGGCACTATTGCCATAGCTTCCACCATAGGCGCCATATTATATTTCATGTTTTCAGGCACGCTATTCGACGCAGAGGAAGCCTTGATCATAACAGCCATGACTGTCCCGGGGGCTGTGATAGGCGCCAGGATAAGCGCAGGTGCGGCTGACATGCTTAAAACTAAATATATCAGGTATGCATTTAATCTAACGTTGCTATATATCGCCTATAGCATGATAACGCGCGGCCTGGGCTGGTAAAATGATAGTGATAAAGTTAGGGGGCAGCCTTTTTGATGAGGCTCCCGGATTATTGAATAAGATAAAAGACCTCGACGCTGATATTTTAGTCGTTCCCGGGGGCGGTGAATTCGCGAATATCGTCAGGGATATTGACAGGAAATATTCGCTTTCGGATGACGCAGCACACTGGATGGCAATTCTCGCCATGAACGAGTACGCTTTTTACCTTTCCGATAAAACAGGGATACCGTTAAGGGACTCTATAAGCAGTGAGAGCGGTGTCCGGATATTGCTGCCCTATGAGATGATCAAGGAAAATGACGAACTCCCCCATTCCTGGGACGTTACGTCGGACACGATAGCCGCATGGATAGCTCACATGGCTGGCGCGCGGCTTATCAAGGCCACTGATGTGGACGGAATTTTTGTGAACGGCAAATTACTGGACAGGGCCGGGGCATCCGATATCAAAAAAATGAAAGAGACATGCGTCGACCTTGCGCTGCCGGGATACCTTATTAAATACGGGATGGACGTGACAGTGGTTAACGGACATTACCCGCAAAGGGTCATTGACGCCATTGACGGTAAAATGACCATAGGGACAGTCATAGAAGGAAAATGAATAAAAGAAGTAAAAATTTAGAAAAAGAAAAGGATCAATCGTTTTCGTCGTCGGCTTCGTCAGAGTAGTCGATGCCGCCTGCAAGCACTGCAGCTATCGAATCGATGCCGTCCACGCCTTCAGCCACGAACGACGGGGGGATCTTATCGAGGACTTTTTCACTGTCAAATGCCTTTCCTGAAAGGACCAGCGCGCCGGCCTTACCAACGAGCTCGAACGCCTTATCAAGATCTTCCTTCTCTTCTGCCTTTGCCGCTTCAAGGATCAATTTTTCAGGGTTGTCCTTTTCGTTAAAGTCTCCCTCGACAAAATATTCGGCTGCTGCGAACACGCCTACCAGGGCGGACTGGACGGACTCTACCATCATGTCCTTATCATCGTCCATCGGCTCGACTTTCTGGAGGACTATCTCCTTCATCATCTGGAGGTTTGCTGCAGCATCCTCTTTAGATATCATTCCGCGCTGCAGTTTTCCGGTGATCTTACAGATCGCAAGTATTACGTCCTCTTCCATGTCGAGGAACACTATACCCTCTCTTCCGAGACCCTCTGCGTTGGGATCTATCTTGAACTTGCTCTCCTTCACCTGGTTAATCCAGTTGTTCCACCTTTCCTCTGAGTAAAACGTGATCATTGTTATCTCCAGTGCCTAATTTGTTAGATATATCGACTAATTAAAAAGATTTTCGGTATGCCATTTAAGGGATTATGAACACTATTGTGACTTTGGCCTTAATTGTTTACCTATTTTTTGGTCCAGTATTGTTATAAATTCATCTTCTTTTCCGAAGGGTATGGTAGCCCCGGCGGCTATATCATGGCCGCCCCCGGCGCCGCCGACCTCATCTGCGGACTCCCCGATAGCTTTCGCGAGATTCAGCCCCCTCAGTATAAGGTCATGGTTACCTCTGCCGGACACCTTGATCCCTTCTTCCGAGTTTGCGAAACCTATTATCGGCATGTCCCTGCGCACGCAGTCAAGGCTCGAGCTCATCCCTGCTATGATGCCCACTATCGTTTCCCGTATTTCCTTTTTCGCATGGAAGTACTGTAAGTTCTCAAGACGCGTCACGCCTTTATCCATGACGTAGTTGAGGCCGTTCACAAGATTTCGGCGGTGCTGCTCTAAAAGGTCTCGCGCATAGTTAAATGCATCGCCCCTGTCGCCCATGCATACTGCCAGGCCTATATCCGCATGATCATATCTCGCGGTAGCGTTCAGCAGGGTAGAGTATTCCGAAGCGTCCCTTAATTCAGTTCCGGGTTCTTCCTTAAGAAGCGTATATACATCCCCTATGAGCCTTTGCACCTTATACGGCTGCATCCCGCACGACAGACAATACTGTATAAGTTTTGAGGTGACGGTCTTCTTTTCCTGCGGGCTCAGGTCTATCCATCTCCTCCATGTATCCGTCCTGACATGTACGCCCGCATTTTCCAGGAACGCTATACATGAGTCCTCGCTTCCGCTTAGCCCGGGGATGAACGGGTCCGAGCTATACTGTAAAAGTTTGAATATCGGCCTCGTCTGCCTGCCAAAGAGCTTAAGATCCTTCTCAAAAAAAAGATATCCGTGCTCTTTGCCCATTTCGAGTATCTGCCTGTTGACTCCGACCAGAGCATTATTACGCATATCCTGAAGGTCGCCGACAGCGCCCACAATGGCCAGCGACGAAAGATCGACGTTGTCGCCGAGTTTCATGGCGAGGATAAACGACATTCCCGCCCCGCATATGTCCGTGGCGCCATTAAGCCCGTGAAGGTGGGGGTTCAGATGATATTCGTACTCGACCGGCCTTGGCTGATGATGGTCTGCAATAACTGCGGGTATGCCGAGCGCTACTATCTCGTCCAGCGCTCCGCTCCCCAGGTCGGTAAATATAACGAGCTTTCCCGGGCAATTATCCGCGATGTTTTTTAAAGCGGCGCTATCGAGCTTTTTTTCGAAACGTGTGGTGTATGGCTTTCCCATCCTTTTTAGTGCGGTACACATTATGCCGGCTGACGTAAGGCCGTCCGCATCTATATGGGAGACTACGACCACTTCCTTGCTCGATCTTATCAGGTCCGCGCACTTTTCGGCGGTATTGCTAAATCGTTCCATCGTAACGCCATTGACGTTAGAGCTTAATACATATTACCTTTGCGGACGCTGAAAATATTAAAGATCTATTAAAAATTCTGGATAGAATATAGGACTAAAAGACCAATATGTTCCCACAATTAAGCTTAAAAGGGCTCGAAGGAACACCAAACTGCTAACCACAAAGCGCACAAAGGCGAACAAGGAACACAAAACTGCCAACAACAAAGCGCACAAAGGCGAACAAGGAACACAAAACTGCCAACAACAAAGCGCACAAAGGCGAACAAGGAACACAAAGGACCTTTTTAGATAAGCATATTTTAAAAAATATTAGTGTACCTTAATCGCCTTCGTGCGCTTTGTGGTTAACAACTTAGTGTACCTTAATCGCCTTCGTGCGCTTCGTGGTTAACAAAATTAAAATTAATTATTCTAGAGCCCTGCGAAGAGCGGCACAAGCACCATCACGAGCAGCGACAATACGATGCCGCTTATGAAGGCTATCACGCTCATTTCACTGCCGGCGTACTTCACGACCACGGGAAGCGTAGTATCCATCGATGTCGCGCCGCCGGGCGCTATCGCAGAGATCTTGCCCAGATATTTTACGACGACAGGCACGAGCATGAACGCGAGCACTTCCCTGAAAACGTTCGACAGCAGAGCCATCGTGCCGATGTCTGCGCCGACCAGCGACGTAAGCATGACGCCGGAAAGAGTATACCAGCCGAATCCTGCGCCAATGGCCATGGCATACGTCGGAGCAACGTTGGTGACACAGCTTATGCATAGCGCCCCGACTATGCTGCCCGCCGCGATAAATAGCGGCAGTAAGACTATCTTGATGCCCATGCGTTTGATCTCCGCGGCCACGGTCTTGTTCTGGCTCATGTCCACGCCTATCACGAACATCAGCATGCACAGCATGACAGTGAGCAGGGTATCCAGGTACGGCGTGAAAAAGCAGGGTATGAGATCAAACACTCCCAGCAATATGCCAAGCGCAAGGGCGAACAGTATGATAAGTATCATTTTGCCACGCTCCTGACGATGAACTTATCAAAAATGAACGCGAACAGTATGCTTCCCGCCACGGCGCCCAGGGTGATCAATAGCGCGTTGAGACCATATGACCCGAGGTTGGATATGACCATATCGTTCATTCCGGTCTTGATCCCCATTAGCAGTATAAGGACGAATACAAGGCCAGTCATTATTTTTGATACCCATTTCTTTTCCTTTTCCGAAAATGATCCTTTTCCCAGGCCTGCTAATATGCCCGCGATAAGGGAGATTATGAGAAGTCCGACTGAAATGAGCATCTGGTCAATCATGTAGCGGTAAACATGCACTAAAGTAGTATTTAAATTTAGCTTTTGTCCGATAAATACATGAATGTCGATGGAATAGATACCTGAGGCTTAAAAAAAGGGATTTGATGCCCTCTGTAGGGTGATTCCGGCAGGTTAAAAATAAGAAATTTATTTATAGAAGTACATTCCTACAAATAGACCAAACTATATTTTGGAGGTATGAAGTTGGCCAATCAGCAGGCTGGCGGTCAGCCAGTTTACATAATGAGAGAAGGAACAAGTCGCTCAAGAGGCAGAGAGGCTCAAGCTTATAACATCATGGCAGCCAGGGCGGTTGCAGAAGCAGTAAAATCGACCCTGGGCCCGAAGGGAATGGATAAGATGCTCGTCGACTCGATGGGCAGCACTGTTGTCACGAACGACGGTGTGACCATCCTTAAAGAGATGGACATCGATCATCCGGCAGCAAAGATGGTCATAGAAGTGGCCAAGACCCAGGATGATGAGGTCGGGGACGGTACCACTACAGCAGTGATACTTACCGGAGAGCTTTTAAGAAGGGCAGAGGAGCTCATCGACCAGGAGATCCACCCGACATCAATAGCCCACGGATACAGGCTTGCAGCGGAGAAATCCCAGGAGCTTCTTAAGACGATCGCAGTCCCCATCAAGAAGGAGGACAAGAAGTTCCTTAAGAGGATAGCGTTCACGGCATTGACCGGCAAGGGCGCGGAGGCCATCGGAGATAAGCTTTCCGACCTGGCAGTCGATGCGGTCCTGGCAGTAGAGGAAGAGGGCGTTGTCGATACCAACAATATACATGTCGTTAAGAAGGCAGGCCAGGGAGTGCTCGCTTCCGAGATGGTCGAGGGCATGATCATCAACAAGACCAGGCTTAACGAGAACATGCCAAAGCAGGTAAAGAACGCGAAGATCCTGCTACTGAACGTGCCGCTCGAGGTCAAGAAGACCGAGGTCGATGCGAGCATTAAGATAACCTCGCCGACCCAGATGAAATCTTTCCTGGAACAGGAAGAGGCTATACTTAAGAAGAAAGTGGATATCATCAAAAAGAGCGGGGCTAATGTCCTGTTCAGCCAGAAGTCCATTGAGGACATGGTAGCGCATTACCTTGGAAAGGAAGGTATCCTTGCGTTCAAGAGCGTTTCCGAGTCGGACATGAAGAAGATCAGCAAGGCAATAGGCGGTCGCATAGTCACAAAATTAGAGGAGATCGACACCAAGAAGGATCTCGGTACCGCGGGCATCGTCGAGGAGAGGCGCGTCGGCGGCGAGGACAGCATGCTGTTCATTGAGAAATGCAAGAACCCGAAGGCAGTATCCGTCCTGCTCAGGGGAGGTACGGACACGCTTCTGGACGAGCTGGAAAGAGCCCTTCATGACTCCATACGCGTCGTCGGCGTTGCCGTAGAGGATAAAATGATCGTCCCGGGCGGAGGCGCACCTGAGATAGAGCTTGGATTAAGGCTGAAGCAATATGCGGCCTCCATCGGCGGCAGGGAACAGCTGGCTGTAGAGGCTTTCGCCAACTCTCTCGACATCATCCCGAGAACACTGGCAGAGAATGCAGGCCTGGATCCCATAGATATGCTCGTTGCCTTAAGGAGCAAGCATGAATCCAAGAACGGCAAGAACTTTGGTCTGAACGTATACATCGGAAAGCCGGAGGATATGATAAAGGAAGGCGTCATCGAGCCCTTACGTGTCAAGAAGCAGGCATTAGGGTCCGCAGCAGAGGCCGCCATAATGATCCTAAGGATCGACGATGTCATAGCGTCCGCAGGGCCGAGCGAACAGGAGATAATGGAAGCCCAGGCTGCAGCGCAGGCCCAGATGAGAGCCGGCGGAATGGGTGGCATGGGCGGAATGGGCGGAATGGGATTCTGAGCCCATCCCCTTTTTAATTTTTTTCGTCTAATAATACGGTTTTTTATTGATCCAAATATGGGATACCGGCAGGTATCTATAGCGGTCACGAATTCTTTGATATTGTCCGTGATATTTTTCGTAATGAGAGATCATAGCCATATTTTTATCTCTCAAAGGACATCTCAAAGGCTATTGTTAAAAAAGGCGTTGATTCCTTGAGATGTCCTTTGAGATGAAAATGCATCATGCCCATGTACGGCATGTCAGATCACCGTCCGATCAGACGATGATCATATTGGTCTACGAAATGACGACACGCTACACCTTGCATATAAAAATGATCTTTATCCATTATGATGATGGAGATACCTATATTAGGGCTGACATTATAATTCAGGGCTGCTAAATGCCATCAATATCTTATGTTCGAAAATATAATCGATCTTGGATACGAAGGCCCTAACAGAGGGAACATATGCGCAAATTCGATCTTCATATGCACTCAAAATACTCCAGGGACGGGATACTTGATCCGGAAACGATCGTCAAGATCGCGCTGAAGAGAGGCCTTGACGGGCTTGCGGTCACTGACCATGATACCATAAGGGGCGGACTTGCGGCAAAAAAGGTCGCGCCAAAAGGTCTCGAGGTCATTTGTGGCTGCGAAGTGAGTACGGACAGGGGGGACGTCATTGGGCTGTTCCTTAGCGAGGAGATAAGGTCCAGATGTCACATTGATGTCATAGAGGAGATACGATCCCAGGGCGGCGTGGCTATTGTCCCGCACCCGTTCGACAGTATGCGCGGCTCGGCTTTCTGGCTCAGGGAAGATGACTCGAGAAAGATCGACGGCGTGGAAGTGATGAACGCCCGCTGCATATTCAGGAGATCCAATAATGCCGCAGTAGATTATGCCGATAGGTATAGCCTGGCAAAAGTGGGCGGCAGCGATGCCCATTTTGGCGCAGAGATCGGAAATGCGGGCACTCTGATACCTGAAGATTCTGATGTCAGGGAGTCGATATTGAAAAACCGTACTATGGCATATGGAAACATCTCATCGCCGTTCTTCAACTTCAGGACCACCGCGCTGCTAATGAGAAGGCGCATATATAAAACGCGTAAAGATAGCTGACGATACCTTAAAAAATCAAAAAATAGATATACCAAAAACGTTATGTTGTAGCTGGAAATATTTATTATTTGCATAAGGCGGCTATGGTCTAGTGGCTATGACATGAGCTTCCCAAGCTCGAAGTCCGGGTTCAATTCCCGGTAGCCGCATCGAACTTTTTTATGATGTCAATTGTTTGGATGGTCTTTATTCTTAAAATTCGAAATAATCCATTTTTACCGGACATATACCTGTACAGCAATCACATGCGGATTAATCACACATTATAATCAATAAAATATACTAATATTTAATATATTTATTTTATTCGAAATTTCGTGAATTTTCGACGTACGTAACGATTATTTCCAAAAATATAACATATTATCATACAGGCTTGCCTTAAAGAAAGAGTTAAATATTTTTATGCCATATTCTAAAATAATTAGTGGGGTTGTCAAATAGAACAAGAGGGATGGGGATGCAATCGATGGATTTTGTGGTAAATGAAATAACAAAAAGATTGTACGATTATTTGGCGACAGATACGAGCGGCATCAGGAGAGTCGTTCTCCAGGTGTTCGTCAAGCTCAAGACGCTTACTGCCGATACACTGCACAGGATACTGGTCGAGCGTAACTTTACCATTACTTTAAAGCAGGTAACGGCAATGTTAGGAGTAATACACTCCAAGCTCGGCATACTGCATGCTCACAAGAACTCGTATGATGCAAAATATGAGTACAGTATAAAAGAGAAATACTCTCACATCGTAGAGAAAGCTCTTGTAAGCACGGCCGCATAAGTTGCTTTATCAGGCCTGTCACAAAAATTTTCATATTGTTCAGTCATGGCCATCTATCGCCATGACGGTTAAATTTATTGATTCTTAGCGTTCATTACTATCAGATGAGCGACGTCAGGTATACTTACGTTATTGCCTTCCGCGATGACAGCTTTTTAATGGTCCGTCACGCACGAAGAGCGTGGGAGATGCCCGGAGGTAAGATGGAGCCGGGAGAAGACCCGGAATCGGCTGCGATAAGAGAGTTCAGGGAAGAGACAGGATACGACGTGAGTTCCCTGCAGGTAATAGAAAAAGAGGAGGGCGGACTCGTGTACATGGGAGAGCTTGGCAAAAAGCTTGAGATAACGCCCAATAAAAATGAGATACTTGGCATAGGATTTTTCGAAAAGCTGCCTGATGAGCTTTCATTCCCGCTGGTCGAATACCGGCGAATGATAGATGCCGCATATAATGCCAGAGGGAAGAGGGCAAGAAGTTCTTGAAAACCTGAATCAAAAAGAAAGTGTAAAAGGCAAACAAAGACACCATAATTAATTTTTGATGACATTAGTATAAAAACAGAATAAAAACCCGTTCTGTCCTTCGTACATTCGTTTATGTCCTAATCAGCCCCGTTTTAACATTTATCCAGGGCTTATCAGGAAATTTTGATACTTATTACATTAGCTCCGTTAAATCGCCGCCTAACGTATAAAACCTGAAAAAATAAACTGGTTTTGCCATGTAAGATCGCTCGACACCTGCCGGTATCGGGCATATGACACTGGCAGCGGGGCGCTGAGAATTGTACCATCCTGGAGGAGTCTACCCGGCCATTCCGGTACCTTTCAAAAAGAACGGTGACCTGGACGGCGAATCGTTGATCGGCCTTATACAGCATTTTGAAGACACGGACATCAACGGCATACTTATTATGGGCACCTCCGGCGAGTTCGCAATGATGAATGACAATGAACGCAGGAAGGTTGTTGATATTGCCGTCGGGTCGGTGAACCGGCTGGAGACGATAATCAACGCCGGATACGCTTCGACGCGGGAGACAGTGTCACTGGCAAAATACATAAAAGACGCTGGCGGTGATGCCGCCATAGTGGTCGCGCCCTATTTTTATCATCCGTCACAAAAAGGAATGGCGGACCATTTTGTAACTGTGGCCGAAAAGGCGGATATTCCTGTCCTGGCCTATAACATACCATCATTTTCCGGCAACACATTGTCCCCGGACATAATGACGGATTTCGCGCTTGAAGAGCGCATAGTGGGAATAAAGGACAGCGGAGGAGATCCCGCCGCGTTACAGGAGTTCATACACAGGTCATACGAAGGGTTCTCCGTCATGGTGGGATCGGACAGCCTCGCATGTTTCGGGTTATGCATGGGAGCCGCGGGAATGATAATAGGAAGCGCCGCGATCGCCCCGTGGATATGCACGGAGATGTACGATGCACTGCGGAAGACTGATTTTAAAAGAGCGTTGAGCATGCAGCTCGCTTTGAACCACGTCATCAAGGCCATGAGCGTCGGCACCTTCCCCGTATCCATAAAATATTGCCTCAGGGCACAGGGGCTCCCGGCGGGCTATGTAAGGAAGCCCCTGGAAGAGTTAAGCGCCGCACAAAAAAAGGAAGTTGAGGTCCATCTTAAAGCGGCCAATATTTTGAAATGATTCGGAGCGTTGAAGTGATGAAAGGATTGTGGGGAAAGATAATAAGAGTGAATCTTGCCGGCGGTAGTGTAAAGGTAGAGGATGTCCCGGAGCATATCGCCAGGTCGTGCCCGGGAGGAAAAGCACTTGCCGCTCATTATGCCATAAGGGAGATACCGAAAGGTGTCGATCCTTTAGGCCCTGAAAATAACCTGTATCTTTTTACAGGAGTTCTTACAGGGACGGCGACACCCACCGGCAACAGGTTCGTCGCCGCGACAAAATCGCCTCTGACAGGTACATTTACCGACTCTTATGGCGGAGGCTACTGGGGGCCCGAGCTAAGGTTCGCGGGATATGATGGCATGATACTGGAAGGGATATCGGAAAGCCCGGTGCGCATACACATACAGGACGATGACATCGGCATACTTGATGCTTCGGACATATGGGGTACCGACACATGGACGGCCACAGAGAGGATAAAAAACGCATATGGCACTCTTAAAAAGCCTCTTAAAGTATTGAGCATAGGCCAGGCAGGAGAAAGGCAGGATGTGCTCTCTGCGATCATAGCTGACGCCAGAGCTGCCGCACGCGGAGGGGTGGGGGCGGTGATGGGAAGCAAAAACCTTAAAGCCATCTCTATCATCGGAAGTAAGAGACCGCCAGTAGATGACCATAAAGGTATGATGGCACTTGTCAAAGAGCAAAATATGCGCCTGAACAAAAACCCTGTTACCGCTGAATCTTTGAGATATAGAGGCACGCCGAATATACTTATGGGCGTCAACGAGGTGGGTGCTTTGCCCACAAGGAACTTCCAGGACGGGCAGTTCGAAGGGGCGGAGAATATAAGCGGGGAGTCTATGCGGAAAGTCCTCTGGAATGGCGGAAAGAACTGGCACCCGTGCTGGAACTGCGTAATAAAATGCACACATTTTACCGTGCTCGAGCAGCCGGGCTATGAAGGAAAGATAGATGACGGCCCGGAATATGAAACGACGGCGCTTCTGGGCTCATGTTGCGGGATAGATGACCCTAAGGCCATTGCGCTTGCCGACTATATTTTAGACGGATATGGCATGGATACGATATCCGTGGGGAATACCATAGCATTCCTGATGGAATGTTATGAAAAAGGCATTATAGGGAAGGACATTACGAACGGCCTTGACCTGAGGTTTGGAAATAAGGACGCATGGCTGGCGGCAATTCATGCGGCGGGCAAGAGCGAAGGCATACTGGGAAGGCTGGTGGCGAACGGCACTAAAAAGGCGTCGGAAGAGATAGGAAAGGGCACGGATAAGTTCGCCGCGAACGTGAAAGGCCAGGAGATCCCTGCCTATGACCCAAGATGCGGCCAGGGAACGGCGCTATCATATGCCAGGTGCGAACGAGGGGCCGATCATCTTAAGCCATGGGTCTTTAACAAAGAGTATCTTACTTCTGAGGAACGTACCGACCCGTTCGACACTTCGGACAAGCCCGGACTGATCAAGAGGGAGAACGAAGCATCCGCCCTGTTAGACTGCATATGCGTCTGCAGGTTCGTAGCCAATGAGCTGACACTGCAGAACGATTTCCTCATGCTTGTCAACGCCGCCACAGGCTTCGATTATAGCTGGCCTGAATTTTGGGAGATAGGTGAGAGGGCTGTCAATCTCGTCAGGTCTTTCACATCGAGAGAAGGTTTCGGGCGTAAGGATGACTCCCTCCCGGAAAGGTTCGTGAAGGTGCCCCTGAGCTCCGGCCTGGCAAAGGGTAACGTCGCCAGGGTCGACGAGATGCTTCCAAAATATTATGAGATATGCGGCTGGGACTCTAACGGCATGCCCACTAAAGAAAAATTAAGGTCTCTAGGCCTGGAGTTCGTGATAGAGGAGCTTTACGGTGCTGCTGAAACCGCGGCAGCTGCCAGAGCTGCGTGAAAATGGGCAAAGTGATCGTGAGAGCGATAGGGCAGATGGCGGGATCGCTGGATAAGAATAAGTATGAGATAGACATGAGCCCGGGGCTCACGGTCAGAGAATTGTTAAAAGAGCTGTCCTATCTTGCAGGCCCGGGATTTGCCGACTCTGTGTATGATCCGGCCGGAAGGCGCTTGAACGAGTATATCACCATATTTATCAACTCAAAGGAAATAAGGTCGCTGGCAGGGCTTGACACCAGGCTAAAAGCGGGAGACGTGGTCACCATATTGCCGCCCATGGCAGGAGGTCTGGATTAGAGAGTAAGCGTATTAAAATAATGGCCATTCGCCTGAATGACAATATTAAGCAACACTGTAAAAAAAATTGGCGCTTTTAGGTTTTACTGTTAATAATTTTGGTTAGGTATAAAAAAATCAAGAACAATCTGTCTTTGGTTGATCCGATGAAAATAGGCGTTTTACACTGGGCATTTCCTCCGGTAGTCGGTGGTGTCGAATCACATCTCATATATCTATATGGTGAACTTGCACAGAAGGGACATGATATATCGATACTAACTGCCCCTCACCCAGAGAGGGATGACTCATCAGTAAAATGGTGTAAGATAGTATCAGACGACCTTATGAACCTTGACTCGCTTCAAAACAGTATCCCGAAGGAAGGCAGATACGAGAAAGTCTATGATATGATAGAGAACTTCATCCTTGATGAGACCCCGGACGTGGTCCACGCTCACAATTTTCATTACTTCATACCAGATCATGCGGAATGCCTGGATGAGGTCTGTAAAAAATACGGTATACCCATGGTCCTGACTATCCATAATTATTGGGAGGACGATCTTTGCAGGCACCTGATGAAGGACATAGGCTGGGATAAGATCGTCGCCGTTAGCTACCATATGAAAAACCCGTCCTTGTTCGACTCAAAAGTGCCCCTGGATAAAGTGGAAGTCCATTATCATGGGGTAGATCTTGATAAATACAGGGTCATCGAAGACAGGGACTCAGTAAGGTCTAAGCTGAACCTTGACGGGAGAGAAGTCGTATTTCATCCCGCAAGGGCATGCAGGTCAAAGGGCACTATGCATAGCATCGAGGCGGTCGCCAGGCTCAGAGAGAGATACCCCAACATATGCCTGATAGTCAGCGGTAACGGGGATTCCGTGGACTTTGAGCAGGAAAGGCCCCAGTTCAGGTCGGAGGTAGCTAGTCTGGTCGACGAGCTAAAAATGCGGGACAACATCCTCTTCGTAAGCCCCTCGGGCGACGAGATGCCGCTTTACATGAATGCCTCTGACGTCATCCTCTATCCGACTATCATGCCGCAGGGAGAGGCTTTTGGGATCGCGCCGGTAGAAGCGATGGCATGTGGAAAACCGGTCATTGTCACCAACAGCGGAGGGCTTGTCGAGAGCACCTCGATGAACATTAACGGTATCGTCGTGGACCGCGACCCTGATAAGCTGGTGGATGCACTGGTCGAGAACATCGACAGGCTATTAACGGATAAGAATTATGCGGAGTATCTGGGCTCTAACGGCAGGGAGATAGCCATTGAAAGATTTGACTCGAGAAAGATGGCTATGAGGATGGAGGACCTATATAACAGGCTTTTGAATGAAAACCTGACTAAATGCGAAAGCAGAGTTGGTCCGGCAATAAAACGAAAGGCCGGCGATGATAAGATCAAGGCTAATTGTACACACAGCACGTCTTTCAAGCTGATATAGCTCGCCGGCTGACTGTTTAGCCAGGTCATCATATGAATGAGACGATAGTCATTAACGAAGGGACTACCTTCATGGTCACAGATAATTGCGGGAATGTGCCAAGGGGCACCCCGCTCGGTCTTTTTAGGTCAGATACCAGATATCTTAATGTCTACTTTCTGAAGCTCAACGGCATGCACCTTATACCGTTAAGCTTCACCAGAAGAGGATATATAGCGAATGTTTCTCTTACCAATCCGGAACTGAAGACAGAAGACGGCCAGACAGTCCCCGAGGGGACGCTTCATATCTTAAGGACCATGTTCATTAGCTCTAATTTTTATGAAAAGCTTTTCATTAAGAACACTAACGCGTTCCCCGTTAAGCTCCAGGTGGCGCTTTCATACGACACGGATTTTAGGGACATATTCGAAGTGAAAACAGTTACATATACTCGAAGAGGGCTCAGGGCCATACTGGAAGGGGAGGAAGGTAAAAACGTCATCTTAAGATATGAAGGCCTCGACAATATCATTCGCAGGACTGAGTTTTATTTTAACCCTGCACCGGAGATATACTGGGATAAGGCCATCTTCAACATGGAGGTGGCGCCCTATGAGACTAAAGAGATCGATATTGAAATAGTCATGACGCTGGGCGTAGTGCCGGTGATAAGGCAGGATTTCGTCGTTGCGAAGAAAGAGATAGAGGAATCATATGACCAGTGGCAAAAAATGCTGACGCAGATAGACACGGATAACGACCTCATGAACAACATCATCGAGACCTGCATACTCGACCTCCGGTCCCTTATCATACAGACCAAGAAAGGATTGCTTGTCCCCGCGGCCGGCATACCGTGGTATGACACCATTTTCGGCAGGGACAGCCTGATCACAAGTATGCAGACGCTGATGCTGAACCCGACTTTATCGCGCTCAACCTTAAGTTTCCTGACAATTTACCAGGGCACTAAGGTCGATTCATGGAAAGACGAGCAGCCGGGGAAGATATTGCACGAGATACGCGAAGGGGAGCTTGCGAATCTTCAGCATATTCCACATACGCCATATTACGGCACTATTGACGCCACTATGCTGTACGTTATACTGATGTCCGAGTATTACAAATGGACCGGGGACGTCACTATATTATCGGACATCAAGAACGGTGCCGAGAACGCCATCAACTGGATTGATAATTACGGGGACCTCGACGGGGACGGATACGTGGAATACATGCGCATGTCCGAAAAGCTAGGGCTTGTGAACCAGGGATGGAAGGACTCTCATGACTCCATAGTCTTCAGCGATGGAAAGCTCGCTGACGCCCCTATCGCGCTGTCCGAGGTGCAGGGCTATGTATATGACGCAAAAAGAAGGTTCGCCGAGATGTACCCGGACTCCAGCATAGGTAAAAAAGCCATGTCAAGTTCCCGTACTCTTAAGACACGTTTTAACGAAGATTTCTGGATGAGCGATAAAAAGTATTATGCGGAAGCTCTTGACAAAAACAATAAGCAGGTCGACTCGATAACGAGTAATCCGGGACACTGTTTTTGGTCAGAGATACTTGATAAAAAGAAAGCGGACCTTATCGTTAAACGCCTCTTACATGAGGACATGTTCTCGGGCTGGGGGATAAGGACTCTGGCTACCAGCGAAAAAGCATACGACCCGCAAAGCTATCATAACGGTTCCGTCTGGCCGCACGATAATTCGATCATAGCCTGGGGGTTGAAAAAATACGGATATTCTGAGGAGGCAAACCATATCATCACGGCTCTCATCGAGGCGAGCAAATATTTCGATAACAGGCTGCCCGAGCTGTTCTGCGGTTATCCGCGTGTGGAGAAGCAGCCGCCTGTGATATACCATTCGACATGCAGCCCGCAGGCATGGGCTTCTGGAAGCATAATATTGTTCATCCAGACAATGCTGGGACTGTACCCCGATGCTCCGAATAATATCCTTTACGTGAAGCCTACGCTCCCGGAATGGTTGAAGTATGTGACGGTCAAGAAATTAAAGGTAGGGCCCGAGATCGTAAACCTTGAGTTCAGGCGCGTTAACGGAAAAACGACATATGACGTGATAGGGAAGACAGGCACGATAAAAGTCGAGGGACTATGATCGGTTACAAATAGTACTTTTTAATAACGGACATATATCCCCTTCCGGCTTTATCCTGAATATTATATCGATTTTTATTGAATATAAGCCAATAAATCGATGATTTTGTTATAAACGAATATAAATCGACAGTACTTACCTTGTTATGGGTAGAATACAAGAGGAGGGTAGATATGATGAGTAATAGTAAACGCTTTAGGCTGCGGTATCTTATTATTGCATTGGCCGTGCTCCTGGTGGTCTCGTCGGGCATTGCGACAGCTTCTTTCTTTAGTTTCCCGTCCCTTGACAGGTTCTCTTTTGGATCAATGACACAGCCTGCCTATAACACAGGGCCTTTCACCACGGTCAACCGGTTCAGCATGCCGTTAAACGACCTGTCGATGACAAGCGGCATAGGACTGCCGTTCGGAGGCATCAGCCCGTTTTACTCGCCCTATACATACAGTAAGTCATACACAAGATCGACCATGGGACCGGAAGGGCCCGTAACCCAGTCGTATGTCATGGACTATGATAGTACGACGGGCGAACAAACGGTCACTTATATGAACTAGGCTGATCGACCGGGTGACATCCTGATCGATCTTTTTATTTTTTTTCTTCTTCAGCTTTTTGTGATGTTTTCTTTGTTGTTTCTTTCCGGGTGCTGGTTGATAAAAAAATGAGAGACTACTAATAAAGATCAGACTATTATGAAATTACTCAATTACAAAAAATTTCATTATCCCGTTTCATAGCTTACGTTAATCATACAGGCATAGGTAGACCTATCATTTCATATATCACCAGAACGGCTTATGCGGCGATACTTGCGAGTTATATGGAGATATTTGGAAATAGCATCATTATTTTTCTTTGACACATGTTACGAAAAATCATATATCTGATGATACATGTTACGAAAAATCATATTTTACTGGCACACGTTTCGATAAAATATATCACAATATACCATATTTTATCAAAAACATCTATCGACCAGCGTAAAAGGATTTTTGAAATATATTCGGCATTATTCATCGTTAAATATCGAATAATTTGGTAAATTTTAAAGAAATGTGTACCAATATGCTTATTGTAGGGATGGAATGGATGTGGCAAAACGGCCACAATAAAACGGACTTATCATATAAGTCCGTTTAAACCATTATGTTGACCCTCACCTTATCCATTACCCTCCCCATCACCCTTGTTGGTGATGGCTACTCTTGCGGCGGTGTTACCCTCACCGCCGCCTACCCTCAAAAAAATAAATACCCTCAATAATAAATACCCTCAATTAAAAACAATACCCAATAAATACTACCCTAAAAACAATACCCAATAAATACTACCCTAAAAACAATACCCAATAAATACTACCCTAAAAACAATACCCAATAAATACTACCCTAAAAACAATACCCAATAAATACTACCCTCAAGTAAAAACGTACTACCCTCTTTTCTTTTTTTGATGTCCTTAATGAAGAACATCCATGAGAATGCCTTTAAGATCAGTATATTGCAGCAGTCGCTTTTTAGCTTATTTCTTTGAGCGCTCTATTATCTCTTTAATCTTTTCAAGCGTCCTGATAGCGTCTTCTGCCTTCAGGTTCAGCGGGTTATCGCGTATGAAATCTCCAAGGCGGTCTGATCGTTCTGTCGAGATAATACCTTTTTCAGTAGCGCGTTTAAGGATCTCCGGATATTTTCGGTCGGGATAGAACATCCCGGTGCACGTCTTTAATAGGGAATCGCGTTCTTCTGCGGTAATGATCCCCGAATCCTGAGCTGCCTTAAGCTGGTAGCGGATATTCACCAGCGGCTCCGACATCTGCTCTCCCGTGACCGGGTTGAATGTCACGGCGACCTCATCATCCGCACATATCCTGCCGCTTTTATAGCATTCATAGATCCTGCCGGCGCCTATCATCCCGAAAGTATCGAGCTCGGATGCCCTGAGAGCCCCCATGCTGGACCCGCCGACGACGATAACGCCTTTTTTCATCACTTCGATTATCTCTTTATGGGCTACAGCGGTCTTATTGTAAAATACGCCATCGATTATTCCTATTATTTTGGCCCGGTCCTTTAGCGCTTTTTTTAGGTCTTCACGGCTTATGGGAGGGCGATAATCGGCCTCAAGTATTTGCCGCGCTTTTTCGACTGGCAGGCTCGGGCCCAGATACACTATTATCATGTAGTGACCTTTTTGGTTGAAGAAGCTCTTCTGCAGCGGGGGCCTATCCTCTCCCGGTCTATTGCGAACATTTCCAGTCCGGGGATAGTGACCCTGACAACAGGAATACCGACCTTCTTTCGAGTCAGGTCTGTGACGATTATGTTATCGACCACGTTCTTAAGCATTTCAATGGACTTTTCTATATCGCCTTTATGTGAATCGGTGGAAAGGTCCGGAAGGTCCTCGAGGAAAACATGTTCGGCGTTTTCGACATACCAGTGTTTGTTAAGCCGTTTCATGCGATCGTAGCCTATTGACCTGCTTATCTGATCCCTGTTCGTGTCCTCGCGAGCACCATGTATCTGCGTCGCCCTGCTCTGTGCGACTTCCGTGAGAGCCCGTAATAAAGCGATCCTTGCGTCAAGATGCGTCCCAACGCCCATGACCAGCAGCGCCGGGTCCATTAGCTCCCGGTCATCCGTGGCCGCCATGACAGTGGGTATGCCGGAATCGGTAGGAAGGTACCATAGCTTCACAAGGATATTCGCATCGCAGAACTTTTTGTACAGCTCGAACGCTATGCCGTCCTTTTCAGTGAGTATGATCTCTTTCCCGGGGTCCCTGGTGGCTTCGGCGATGGAAAGAGCGTCACGTTCCACGACTTCCATGAGCCCGTGGAATATCGCTTCCTCCATGGTATTGCCCGAGGCAAGTCCGTTCGTGTTGCTGCGGAAAAGCCTTGAGCCCGAGATCGTCTCGTATGGATGGAAGACTGCGTTGCCCGGTAAAAATAGCTCGACATCGCTTATGAGATCATAGCCGTCCACCCAGTCAAGCTTCACTCCAGACAGCAATTTTCCGGGAAGTATAAGCTTATCAGGATCGATCGCCGGACCATCTTTTGTCAGGTCCTCATAAGAGCTTATTTTAATGCGTTTACTATCAGATCTTTGATATTCCGAGGAGTATCTTTCAATGGCCTCCATCATCACTGAGACTTTCGCCTCCACCTCGGACGCGCCTTTACCTGCGTATACGGATATTGCCCCTTTTGCAGATGCCGGCCGTATTGCGGAATATACAGGTATGCCTATCCTATCAAGTCCGGATATCTCGGCGACCCTCGTCACTCCTATCCCGGGTAACAGTTTTTCGACTTTTTTCAATGTCTCCTCAGGGGGTACCACACGATGGGTATCCTTAGTATATCCTTTAGGAGTGTATTTTAGTGTTATTTTCATCTCATCACCTGATAGGGTTACTAATAGAAATATGCTGTTTTGCAATGTCCTTACTCATGTATCGCGGACTGAGACCATCGAAAAGGCATCTGTACATTTTATGAAGTAATACTTAATTAAATTGTCGTTATAGGTACGGGTGCTTGTAAAAAAGGCATCAAGATTTATACTTTTATGCAGGTATAATAACTGGAAATATTGTGTTCATCAAGTATATTAATTTGTAGAACGAACATTATGGTTGATCATCATGGAAGCCAGTGAAAGTGTAATGACCACAGACCTTAATGGTAAGCCTATAAAAGTAGGCACCACGGTGAGATATATCACCACAAGGACTGTCGGGAAGGTCATAGACATTAAAAAGGAAGAGGATAAGACCTGGGCTCAGATAGACACCACCAGCCTTTACTATGATCCGCACTATCTTGAGGTGACCACTCAGGCGAAGAGCGCGGAAGAGGAAGAGGAAAGCGTAAAGATAGACTATGAAGAGCTTGAGCAAAAAATAAAGGCCATGGAAGACGCGCTTAGCGTCAAGGACATAATGACTGACAGCTCATGCGAAGGCGGAGGATGAAGATCCCCCTTATTTCGCAAATTCCTCTAATTCCTTTAATAATATCTTATTCATCTTTTCGACGGTCTTTTTATCTCCACGGATAGCAAGCAGGTCGCGCTCTATGTCGCAAACGCCTATCGGGACAAAGATGTCGTCTCTTCGAACGATATTAAGGTCATGTTCTTTTGCGAGCCTTATGATGAGCTTTCTCGGCGTTCCGGGAGGTATCAGCAGATCAAATGTATCCGGTATTACTTCATCGCCTCTGCGGCCGTTTTTGATCCCCAGTAGTTCCTCAACGGATTCGAGTTCTATCTCTCTCGGAGTGATAAGGTCCTCTATGGTTTTACCCTCATTCCCGGATTTTTCCTCGGCCACAGCCTTTGTCGCCTTTTTCTTTACAGGCGCTTTTTTAACGCTCTTAATAGAAGCCGATGCTTTTTCGGTCACCTTTACGACCTTTTTGGCAGAAGCGGTTTTTGTCTTAATCGCAGTCTTTTTTAATTCCGGTTCCGATGATTTCGCTTTCTTCGATGCGCCGGGCTTTTCAGCAGAGACTTTACCGGCCTTTTTAGTTACTGTTGAAGTTGTGCCTGATTTCTTTTTAGTAGCTGGAATAATAACACCCCGTGGAATATTTTATGACGATTTATTTTAATCCGATATTAAGACAATCTTTATACTTTGACCTTATTCGTTTAATTTCCTCCGGGACATCGTATATCCGCAGGACGGAAGACCCGAAGCAAGGTTTAGTATATATGATGACAAGGTTCTTATCGTTTTCCTCTATGGCGACAGGAACTCTTTCCTTACCCAGTATCTTCAGGTCAAGGATAGGGTATCCGGGTTCGACGTAATATATCTCCTTATATCTTGACCTGATGTAATCATCCCCTTCTGACATACTTGTCTGCGGAAGCAGGACATCGAAATTGAAATCATTGATACATGCCATTGGATTTCATCCTTTTTTCATTTTTTATTCTGCAGTTTCATGCGCTGGGCCATGATACATTTACCGCCGCTAACTCCGCCAAGAGGATTCTTAGGAGTTCCGAACGAGTTCATGCAGCGGGCCATAACGGCAGCACCTCTGGCAAGGCCGTCGTCACAGAATATTATATGGTCCTCGGGCTTGTCATAAATGCCCAGTTCACCGATCTTCTCAATTATCAGGTTGGGCTTATGGCCGGTAATGCCCGCTCTGCCGGTAATGCCGATAGTAGTCTTGCTCGTGATCAATTTTTCATCCAGGGCGGTCTTGATCAAACGCTGCGCTATCATGGCGCTGACCATGTCAAGCGTCGCGAGCATGGTCTTCACGCCATGCTTTTTACATACCTCCGCGCCAACCTCGTTAAGCCGGGGCAGGTCTTTACCGTTCTCTCCGACTTCGCAGCCTATCAATGATACTTTGTTGTTCTTTGCTGCCGCCGGGTTCACAGGTACACTTCCGTACCATTTCCTGCCGTCAGGCACGACCTCTATCTGGACAAGTTCATGCGCCCACTTTGCATATTCTTCTATCACATTATCCTTAAGCATCTCGGTCAATAATCCCGGCTTTATCTTGCTGGTAATATCAAGCACGTTGCCGTGCGTCTTATCGACAAGGTCGGAACCTCTGACTATTGCATCTGGTATCGCGCCCGCCAGACCGCAGAAGCTGCCTATTGTCTTTGAATAAGGAAGAATGTCATTGGTAACGCGGCCTTTTAGGGTAGTGCCGAAGTCTATCGAACATACAGGGTTCCTGAAATCGACGCCTGTCCACTTTGCCGCCTCTTTTATGCCTGCAGTGGCAAGTTCGCCTTCCATCTCGTTTGCAACGATCTCGACGCCTGTGCTGCCCATCGGAGGCAATACGCTGGCTACAGCGCCGTCGAAGAATACCTTATCGAGGAAAGAGAACTCTCTGCACCTCTTCTGAATATTTTCTTTTGACATGGCAGGAGCCATGTTCTTTGGAGGGACCTTGGCTATCAGGCAGCCGTCCGCCAGTGCAAGAATGAACTGCCCCACATCGTCCGGGCTATCAAAACCGGCTACGACGCCGGTCGACCTCACGACGAAATTCAAGTCCATTTCAATGTCTAAACCTGCTGCCTTATGGGATTCCAACAGGGTCTCCTTTACCATATCCCTTACTGATTCCCTTGTGAGTTTACCGCCGTCAAGAGTCTTGCCGAACACGGTCTCGCCCGGCCTGGGTGCCCTTACGTCACGGGTCATTCTAACGGTCTTGTTCAGCAGATATGTCTTGCCCGATGACAGATCAGTCGCTGTAAGAATACACTTGGTCGTGGTGTTACCCATTTCAACAGAAGCGACTATATAGTAATTTGTTTTTGAAAGGTCTACCTTAACCGACATTCCGGGTGATGAGGTCCTTGGTATAAGAGATAAATGTGGAGTTTCCGCTATATGAGGTTGAGGACCGAACTTTCTTAACAAGGGTTTTAATTGCATCATTATCACCGGTGATTATAATCGTTATATGTTCCTATCCTGATACGATATATTTTGTGCTTTCATCGATAATTAAACTTACATCGATTACATTTTACAATAATTCCATTAAAAAATATTTGAAATGGCAATAAAATCCTGTTTGCAGAATAAAAGATAAAAAAGGAAATAATTGGCATGTTACCATGCCAATATTTTACGCACTTATGCGAGCTTGAACAGCGGGTGGGTGTCGACTGCGGGGTTGGTGCCAAGATCCCTGGCTGCCTCGCATACGACTATGTCGTTCATCGCTACTGCCGGGAAGACCTCTACTGCGTGGTCGATCGGACCGTACAGACAGAAGTCGCAACCGAGGGTGATAGCGATCAGGTTGCTGCCAATGTCCGACGGCATGTATGCGTTCTCCTTGCCCGGGAGCTTCTTGAACTTCTTGAGCCAGGACCATGCGGAGGGTATGTTGTGGTAACCGCCGCCTACCGGCTCGCCGAGCTGGGACTTAACAGCGAAGATGGACCTGTAGGTCGCACCGGAGCCGCTGCCCAGCGGGGTTGCTGCTACATCGATGAGTGGCCTGGTTATGCCCTTCTCAGTACCGATCTCGATCATTCCCTTAGTCTGGCCTGCTGCACCCTTGGTGAGCATTTCCATCCTGCCCTTCACTGACATGTCCATCGGGTTGAATCCGAGGATGATGCAGGAGTTGAACTTGCAGGTCTTGATCGCTTCGATCTCGTCCGGCTGTGCTGCGGCGTTGATCGAGTTGTAGATGACTCTGTCAGTTACACCGATCTCGTCTGCCCTCTTTGCGCCTGCGACTCTTACGCTGGCTACGGTCGAGTCCACGAGGAACGCGTCCTTGCCTGCGTCTGCATACCACTCAATGTACTTCTGCATTGACTCGTCAGTCTCGGCGACGATCTGTAACCAGCACGGGTTGCCGGTTATGTCGGACATCTCTTCCTGTGTCCTGACTAGTTTCTCTGCTCCTTCCTTGTCGAAGACACCCTTTTTGCCGTCGATAAGGATCTTCTGTTTGTTGTAGAATATTGAACCGGCTAAAACGGTCGGGTATTCACCCGGCTGACCGCCTACTTTGGCCCTGCCGAACTCGTAGACTTTCTGTTCATTTCCATACTTAAACATTAGACATATCCTCCCTTATAGCAAGTTTAACTGTATAAATATGCTGTACGCAACGTAAATCAAAGCTCCAAAAAGGAACCCGTACAGTATTCCAACTTCTCTACCAAGCCTTTTTCCTTCGATCTGCTGGATCTCAGCATTAACGAACTCGACTTTCTCCTCGACTCCGTCAACTCTCTTCATGATCGCTGAGTAATCCTTTGGGTCAACATATACCATTTTAGATACCTCCCAGTAATATTACGGGGATCAGGATCATGGCAAATGCAAATACTGCCCCAATCAGGAATCCGAGTACCTTGGTGGCACCCACGGCGGATGTAAGCTTCTGGTTCCTTGCGCAGAGCTGTGCGCGGTAGCACATGTCATCCACTAATGGGGGGATCTCCTTGTCCGGCTTTGCAGCTGCAAGCATGAATGCTCCCTCTGCTCCCTCTTCTTCCTCAACTTCCTTTTCCTTGATGGTCAAGGTCATTGGGTTTGCGGGGAACGCGCCCGGGTCCTTTGCGATACAATCCTGGATCGCTGCCGTTATCTTGGCCTCATCCTCTACATCGATCATGTAGATGGTCTGGACCTGCTCCTGGAACCTCTTGACTGCTGCGTCATCAAGGTTCTCGATAAAGGGAATGGCACCCTTTGCGTTAACAATTCTGCCGTCCTTAAGGCCATGCTTGTGAAGGCACTCAAGAGCGTCACCGGATATGTGACCCTTGACTTCAGAGCCACAAATTATGAGGAACCTGATGTTCGGGTTAGAGATGATGTTAGCGACGATCTTCTCAATACCGAGGTTCTCTGTCTTACAGGGTCCGGCCATACCTGCTCCGGCCTTGATCGGGAACTGATTGAAGTGTGAACCCATAGTAGCTACTACAACGCAGCTCTTCGGGTCGCCCGCATCATACTCTCCCTTAACGATAGGCCATCCAGATGCTGGTTCTTTCTTGTCAACCATTTGTATCACCCTTATTTAAACCTCAATGCTGTAATGTCTATTCCGCCGGGGAAGAGCAGTGCGAGCAGTACGATCGAAATTATAATGCCAAGCATTACACCTTCCATCTTTCCTGCGTACCAGCCCATTGTGAACTTGTTCAGGTAACCGATACCCTTGATGTCGGTCTTTATGGTCCTGAGACGGGACTGGATCATCATCAGTTCGCCGCCGCCAGCGCCGCCGGCAACAGCTGCTCCTGCAACTACTTCGCCACCCTCTTCTTCCTCAACTTCCTTTTCCTTGATGGACAAGGTCATTGGGTCTGCGGGGAACGCGCCCGGGTCCTTTGCGATACAATCCTGGATCGCTGCCGTTATCTTGGCCTCATCCTCTACATCGATCATGTAGATGGTCTGGACCTGCTCCTGGAACCTCTTGACTGCTGCGTCATCAAGGTTCTCGATAAAGGGAATGGCACCCTTTGCGTTAACAATTCTGCCGTCCTTAAGGCCATGCTTGTGAAGGCACTCAAGAGCGTCACCGGATATGTGACCCTTGACTTCAGAGCCACAAATTATGAGGAACCTGATGTTCGGGTTAGAGATGATGTTAGCGACGATCTTCTCAATACCGAGGTTCTCTGTCTTACAGGGTCCGGCCATACCTGCTCCGGCCTTGATCGGGAACTGATTGAAGTGTGAACCCATAGTAGCTACTACAACGCAGCTCTTCGGGTCGCCCGCATCATACTCTCCCTTAACGATAGGCCATCCAGATGCTGGTTCTTTCTTGTCAACCATTTTAGATCAACCCTCCCATTTTCAGCAGCACTACAAGGAACGCAGCAAATCCTCCGAATATGAATCCGTAGAATATGTTGGTCCATATGCCTGCGTAGTATAATGATTTCTCTCTTCCCGGGAAGGATTCGAGGAAGTTTCCGGTCGGAGTGAGGGAGTTCATTAAGTCGTCCGCGTATGCGTCCAGCTTATCAATCTTTTCGTTTATCGGCTTGAAGTTATATTTCACTACGCCTCCTTCAGGCTGTAGCTTACCTGTCTCTATGTTGTAGGACAGTCCGTATTCCGGTAATATTTTAACGAAAGCCATTTTTAGTCCTCCCTTGCCGGTAACAGTCCGGTATCCTTGATCACGACACCGCATTCCTTAACTCTGTTCCAGTATGACAGGTATCCGAATACCCATGCGATCAGGCCGAGAACGATCGTGATCGCTGCCGGTGCAAGTCCTACGAGGGCTATTGAAAGTATACCGAATATAACGGTCACTATAAAGCCAGACTCAACCGCTAAGGTAAGTGTCCTCTTCTGGTTCTCATCCGGACCGAGACATGCATTGAACGGGTGAAGGATCGGAAGTGCGCCCAGTATAAAGAGCGGAGCTATGAATCCGGTTCCGATAATGTCAGTCATAAATGCGCCGTACTCGAACGTACCTGCCATGACAGTTGAGAATGCCATGAGGATAAGGCTTGCAGAACCTGCGATGAATATCATTCCGATCTGCATTGTCGGGATCTTCATCTTAAGTACACCGTTGGCAATGTAACCGATTATTGCACCCTGTATCAATGATAATACAAGTGCCAGGACCGGTCCAGCCAGTACTATGCCGGTGTAGTCCCCGATCTTAAGACCGAGAATGGTTGTAAGCAGACCCATACCGAATGCGAGCATACCTATGGAAGGTACACCGGTACCGATACCGTACTTACAGATCTGCCTTACTGCATCTGCGCCCCAGACTATTGCAAAAATAGCTCCGATCGCGCCGATGAAAGATCCGTAGGCGACGTCCATCGCATTGTTAACAAAGTATGCTATGTATATGGCTAATAAGCCGCCGATCATTCCGATAGCTGCGAGAGTGTTCCAGCTCATGTCCTTGTGTTCTGACATTTAAGCTACCCCCATGTATATGATAGCTGCAACCCATACACCGATGATGATCGATGCTATTGCGCTTGCTACGAATGCCCTTGGCCACCTCTTGAACTTCGGGTCGTGGAAACCTTCGATAGTACCGGTAATGTTGTAAGATGCAAGAACCGAGTTTACGAAGAATATACCGATCGCACCGATCGCTGCCGCTGCGACGCTGAACCCGCCTGCGAGGAATACAAGGTATATAAGCGAACCACCGAATCCACCGAGGATACCGCCGATGACTGCACTTACTAAAGCGACTGTCGGGGTTCCGTGACCCTCAGTACCCCTGGTAACATAGAGGTCCTGCCTGTCGCCGGTGATCGGGTCGTACTTTACCTTTGCGGATACGAGTGGGACACCCAGACCGTACACGTAAAGAATGTTGGACACTCCACCAAGAATGACCATCATTAACATTGCGCCGATGATACCTGCTGCCAGGATCATGGCTATTCCGCCTATGTTCGCTACTATTCCTGCCGGGGAGAAAAGAGTACCGTCACCGACAGCTGCAACGAACGAGGCGTATTCGATCTTACCAATCATCATTTCTTCCATTACGAGACCTGCGCTGATAAGACCGAGGAAACCTGCAGAAGCTGCAAGCATGGTTGTACCAGTTCCGATACCGGTTGCCTGCGCCATTGCAGCAGGTGCACCGCCCACAGGAACAAAGTGGACACCAATGCTTACCAGTAATCCACCGATACCGATCGCCAGTACCATTATAAGTAAAGTTATTGGATCGACTATCATGATACCTAATCCTCCGCCTTCTTGTACGGACCGTATGTGTTCCTGGCCCAGAGCTCAAGCATCCTGTTGCCTATGAGCCATATGAGCGCAATGATGAAACCTGCGATCATCGCACCCCATCCGTTCAAGTATTCTATGAAAATAATGTGTCTCCAAAGGTCAAGGAAAACTGTCAGACCAAGACCGATACCGGTCATCGGACCTCCGTGCTTGACACAGAAACCGGCTACGTCAATACTGTTCCTGATACCTGCTTCGCCCTGCTGGATGATCTTACCAGAGTTCGACGCTGCAAGTCCGCAACCGAATGGCTTGTTCATGTATTGCCTTTCGGTACCATAGTGAACGTCACCGACTGCAGAACCCATACCACCGGTCATGATACCCCAAAGCATTGCGAGTATCGGGAACGGGAATGGCTGTCCTATTATTGCACTAAAGAGATATGAGAACGTGGATATTGCCATCGCTGCTATAAATGCATGAGCAATAATAGACGGAGTTGTGGTCAACAATATGTCCAGATAGATCGGCTGACCGAATCTCTTCTGACCGGTTAACCTACCCATGTATGCTGTGGTTGCGAAAATACCGTACAAAATCGCTGAAATAGTGGATCCTATTGCCAGCGCTAAGACGATGTTAATAGCAAAGGCAAACTGCAAAGCAAACCCAATTGCTGCTGCTGACGCGCATAAGAATCCGTAACCGACTGGTTCGCCGCAAATAGCTTTGTTGTATATACGGTGAACGTAGCCAACTTGTGGAGCCAGCTGCACCTGGGAGTTCGCGTTAGACTGAGAACCGAAGTCTGATTCGAGATCTTCAGCCGCGCCTGCTATGGTAGCACAAGCACCCATTAGAGCTAATGTTCCAAGGCTCACTACCAATTCTTCCATTTGTTATCCTCCTTTCTAGTTTATAATTATGGATTTGGTATAGGGACAAATATCCATAATTAGCGCTATAAGTATCATTTTCAATAGGGCTTGTTGACTAATAAACCTTTCGAAAAACGCTTGGAAAGCGCTTTATTTACTTAAAAAAACCTTTAGAGAACTAATAATATAAAAACAAATTATTATAAAATAAAAAATAAAAATTGGAGTAATTATACTCCAATTTACTTTGCCGGTATGATGAGTGATCTCTCACCAGCAGGCATGAACTCGCGGATCGCACCACGTGCGAACTCTTTCCTCGGCTCGGTGAAGTCGAACTTGAGGTCCTTGTCCGCAAATGCGACCTTCAGGAGCGGGCTTACGGTCCATGCGTCGCCGCGGGCGAAGTGTGCCTCTGCTGCGATACCTGCGTAGCCACCCTGGTGACCGACGTTCATTGCGTAGTTCGGGTAGTTCGGGCCTCTTAATTCGGCAACTGCACCCTCGTCAGACCTGCATGAGAACACGTTGGTCGCACCGCACTGGTCCTGTAAGTCGTAACCGAAGAATCCGAGCCTGCCCCATGCTTCCTTGTGCAGGTACATGGATAAGTACCAGGCAGACAGACCTGCGTTACCGTTACCGGTTGCGTAGGAGGTCGCCAGACCGGATGCTGCCGAAAGGACAGTCGCCCTCTGTGAACCGCCGAAGTGGTCCTCAAGGGTGGTCGGGAAGCCTTCGTACTGCTCGATACCGTAGAGCGTGACTTCGGTTCCTACATCGTTAACTGTGTCGAGGTTTGCCTTCGCCTTGCATGCGCCGCCGTACTTCTTCTTGACGTAGTCTGCGCCGTAGTAGGAGAAGTCGTCGAGGATATCATCAGTGTATGCAGCGGTTGCATACTGGGTGAATCCTACACCACCGGACATGTATGAGCCGAGCCATATCTGGTCGTAGAGCATACAGCCGGATGCGACTACTTCAAGACCGGACTTTATCGGGTCGTCCGGGTATTTCCTGCCGGTCTGGACTATGTCCGAGAGGAAACCGAAGGATACTCCACCGGGTTCGTTCGGACCCCTGGCACGTCTTGCGGGTAACAGGTTACCCATCTCGACGACCGAGGCGTGCTTTGCTGCGAACGCAAGGTCTGCCACTGCTGCCTCACCGGCGCACATCTTGTACGCGGTGATGAATGACATACCGATCTGCATTGCAGACCACCTGGAGGTGGTACCACCGTCGCAAGTCCTGACGACTATGGTCGGGATGTGGACGGCCTGGTGTAAGGATTTGCCGAGTGACTTCTTGATCTGCTCAGCCTGTTCCTTCGGGAAGGCCTTGTTTATGTCTATGACATACTGCTTGTCGATGGAGTCGGCAAGCTCATCGTCACCGGTGAACACCTTGACGAAACAGTCATCTACAACGCCTGGGTGGGTTTCGACCATGTGTTCCTGAACGACTGCACCACCGGGCATTGCGTGGTTGAGAACTGCCAGGTAGTTGCTGATCGTTTCCGGAGTGACGGTCTTACCGAGACGCTTCTCGAGCACGGAGTGTGCTGTGTCGAGACCGACTATGACGGTCCTCCTTATCTCATCCCAGAACTGCTGCATTGCAGCGTTGTTGACGAAGTGAAGGTCATCGCCCTCTACTACTACGTCAGTGCCCGAGACCTGATAGGACATAAGCTGTCTCTGACCGAGTGGGATACCGCCCATGTGGACCATCGGGTTGTATGCGGAGATGCCTCTCTTCTTGGCGACTGCGTCTCCTGCCTTCTTGAACTCCACTTTTCTCTTGGACTGGGTGTAACCCTCATACTTGTACTTGGTCACCTGGGAGGTTGGCTCCTCGGCGAACTTCTTCTTCATTGCCTTGATGAATAATTTCTGGGTTTCCTGAACTGACATTTTATTCACCTCTCCTTACACCTTCGGGAAGAACCCGCACTTTGTCCTTAAGTTGTGGATCCTCTGTACCCAGGGTAATACTTCATCGTCTGCCCTGAATGCAACACCGTCAACACGGTAGATGGTGGTCCTCTTCTTGAGCTCTTCTTCGGACATGGGTTTGCCGAGGTTTACTTTTCTGTCGAGCGGGTCGCCGACCTGGTCCTTAACGGCCTGGACGTTACCGTCTGCGCCGAGAACCTGTCTCTGCAGCATGTCGAACATCATGCCGTTCTCGTTAAGCCTGAGCGAGTGACCGTGCACGGTGCAGCCTCTTAAGGATGCCCTTGCCGGGTCGAACATCTCGGTCTCCATAACTTCCTTGGTTATGGCCTCGATGTCTCTCTCACGGGCCTCGATGATCTGCCTGCCCGAGAGGGTACCTGGGTCTACTCCCCTGTACCTGGTGCATGCCATCCAGGACCTGAGGTACGGGACCATCGGTGCGAAGTACATTGAGTCAGCGTACTGATTGTACCTGATCCTGTCTCCTTCCTTGGTACCCGGGGTGGGCTCGACTATCTTCCTTATGGGGCAGTCCGGCTCACCGGTCTCTGCTAATGGCGGGTGTACCTTCTTGTATGCGGAACCCGGGGCGCGGTGTCCCAGCATGATGACGACGTCGTCATCGGAGAGGCTCCTGAGCTTCTCCATCTTGTATGATGGGTCCATGAACTTCTTTCTGTTCTGGGCCACAGAAGTTTTACCTGGGTAGAATTGTGCTTTGTAAGCCATTATAATTCAACTCCTAATTTGTAGTAAGTGCCTGCGGATTTATTCTTATGATATTTTTCACGATCTCGTTCAGCTTGTCC
The DNA here is from genome assembly GCF_021023085.1 of Methanooceanicella nereidis. Taxonomy (NCBI): domain Archaea; kingdom Methanobacteriati; phylum Methanobacteriota; class Methanomicrobia; order Methanocellales; family Methanocellaceae; genus Methanooceanicella; species Methanooceanicella nereidis. Next base: position 75,100 of record NZ_PGCK01000014.1, read on the forward strand.
CTTGAACATGTCTGACCTCTCGTTATCCCGGTAACGATCTCAAGCACAGTTCCCTGCGTCTCGATCTTATCAGGTTCCGGGTTTACGACCCGAGTCTTGACGCCGATCCTGGCGAAATCCTCGAAGTCTACAGGGCATTGACATACGATTATCGCGGGGATCCTCACGAATCGGAGTATATCCCTCGTCTTGTATATCACGTGAGACTTTATGTTTCCCAGATGTATCAATGCCAGCTTATGGCGGTTGATCTGCTCGATCTCCTTTTCGGACAGGCCGAACTTAGGCCCGTGGCCGATAGCTGCGTCCTTTGCGTCCGGCGGGACGCCACCTCCGGAGTAGAGGACCAGTACGCTGACCTGGATACCTTCTTTTCGGAGCCCGTAGGTGATCTCGCACACAGGTTTTGTGATATGCCTTCTTCCGGGTGTCATCGCGATCGCGACCACGTCCGGACGACCGGCTTCGGATAGCGTACCTCTCTGGGCGAGTCCGCCACCTTTGTCCAGGCCCATACTTTCCCTGCAATCAACTACCTGAGTTTCACGATCTATTGGCATTTTGATTCATCTCACGTTTTTCGTTTTTAATTATATGTCTTCATTATTGCTCGACTTAGGAGCTCCGCAGCATGATGAATTCTGCCGCTTTGCCTTGGGGTCGAACATCCCTATGCTTATGTCATCGACCTTGCCCCCTTTCCTCACGTAATCCGTGATGGTCTTTTGTGTCCTGATGAAAAGACCTTCGTTTATCGTGAAGGGGAAGGGGAGAGCCTTTTCACAAGCTTCCCTGACCTGTTCTTTGACGCCAGCATCTTCTAGCTCGATCCAAAATCTGCCCACCTGGACCGTCAATTCAACCTTTTCGCCTTTTATGTCAAGGTAGGTTGGTTCGCGTACGTTGAACTTGCCCTGCAGAAGATCCTCTGGATTATCCTTGGGCAGGCTGGGACCGTACACGACGATCCGGGTAATGCCGCTGATCTTGTTCAATTCGTTCAACAGCTTCTGTGCAGTGTCTGGATTGAGAAGCCTGTCGGGAAATACTTCCAACTGGGGTTTCCTTTTCCCTGTTACCGGCGCTATCACTGGAATTTTCCTCCGCAATGTCTACTTATCTATACTTTTCCCTTGATCTCTGCTGCTCCCTTTGCAACGTATACGAGTGGTTCTCTGAACTCGGGTATCTCGCCGAATACATCACCAATGAGCTTGGAGGTCGATTCTACAGTGAACATCTGGGTGCCTGCATCAAGTGCGCAAGCTGCAGATACACATGGAACCGCAAAGCCCTTGGAGTGTCTTGTAACGACGTGGTTACCGTTGAATATACCCGGTCCGCCGCCACCGTAGATCGAGTGGCTGAAGAACGAGAATCCGACTGCGGTACCCTGAACCTTACCGAAGTCTACGCCCGGTAATCCGGTCTCTCTCTCAATCAGGTCGTTGTAGTACAGCAGGGTCGATGATACTGCCTGGGCTGCTCTCATTGCACCGCAGTTGACCATCGTTGCTGCCATTAAACCGGCTGCAGCGTATGCGTTCCATAATGGGACGTCTTCAGTGGTGTATACCTTGTATCCGGACGGCAGGGTCTTCTCTACCTTGATGACCTTGTCATCGATAGCCTTGCCGACGGTAGAAGCGACTACTGATCCGACAGTACCGTTCTTGCCGTTCTCCTTGACTAAGTTGTATACCAGGTTGTTTGCGTTAAGACCCTGGTATGCTAAGCCGAGTAACTGGTACCTCTCCCACGGTCCGATCGCGTCGCCCATCTCGAATACACCAGTCTGCTCGAATATTGAGGACAGACCTGCTGCGTTCATGGCGTTTCTCTTTGCGATCGCAACTGTGTGGTTACACAGAATGTTCCTTAATGCGTAGCCGAGACCTTCATCCTTCATCGGAGCTTCAAGGATACCCTTTACGTTACCGCCTTCCATATCGATGGTCTGCGGGTAGAGACCCCATACTGCTGCCTTGACGAACGGACCGTCGAACATGTCGACCTTGTACATCTCGAGTAAGGCTTCTGTTACGGCTGAGCCTGCACAGGTCATACCTGCGACGAACTCTGCGCCCGCATCGATTCTTGCGGTCGGGCACTGTACGAGTAAGCTCTTGCCGCCGCCGACGATCTTAACTGCTGTGTCGTCGCCCTTGCTTACGCGGATCTTGTCTTCGACGTTCTTGGCGATCTTCTCTGCGTCCTTGACGAGGCTGAGATCTAAGCTCTTTCCGAGGATCTGCCTGCCCTTGCCGCCGACCTTTCCGGTCTTGAGAGCGCCCTCGATACCCTCGAGGCTTACTGCTACTGACCTCTTGGTCAAGCCGATGAGTTTCTTGATAGTCGGGTTGACTAATGGGCTGATTGCCTCAAGAGGTACATCCTTTTCTAAAAGTTTTCCCTTATCGTCGTATAGGTCTATTACATCCTTAAATTTAGGCATTTTCTCCCTCCTCCCGTAGGATTCTTAAAATGTTCCGTCATTGTGGCCGTTTGCGCGGTAAAAATTACCCGGCATCTAGAAGCAACATTTAGTACCGCCTTTCGCTGCCCGAATTGCGTTCTAAAAGTTCATTGACCCCTATGCCTATTTTATGATAAAGGGGTCGATGGTTACTTCTCAGTGACCACTTAGACAATAGTATATGGTACTACAAAGATATTAAGTTTATGTTTTGTCCCTCTATCATTTAATCGATTTTGTATAATATTATATATATTTTAATAGAAAACTTCAATACTACCGTACAAAATAGATTTAACGATTTTTTGGAATTATTTCAAAATGTTAAATTTAATTTTATTAAACATACGTGATTAATTATAAATTTTTTAAAATAATATGATTTATCATGAGATATTTACATTATGTCAATCGTCATATTTATAGATTGTTATTTAAAATTTTTTAAAAAATCAAAAAACAAAGACATATAATCATATTTATAGCTTTAAATAAAGTAAATATTTTCGTAAATATTACAATATGGTTTTAATTTGACTTATGACCATTTTTACTTAAATTATACACTCCGGATAAAAAATTTCCTGTTACACAAAATAAAATGATCGATAATACCTGTGAAAACCAATAAAATGATATTGAATATATAAAATTTATAATGATAAAATGAATCATTTTAAAGTTCATCGGATGACCTTGCCGACCATATAAGTGGTCCTGGCATCGATGATCTCTACGTCCACGTATTTTCCCTGAGGGAGCAATTCTCCGATAACTACCATATTATACGAACTGTCCCGGGCAACTACTGTCCCCGCCTTACCCGGTTCGGTGACAAGTACCCCCTTATGTTCCCCAACGCAGGAGCGCATGAACGAGGATGTGACCTCATGATGCAGCGCCGTTAGAGCTCTCGAGCGCTCTTTTTTGATCCTTTCGAGTACATCCGGCATCATTGCCGCGGGGGTTCCCGGCCTTGGAGAGTACCTGGTTATATTGACCTTAAGCGGCCGGCACACCCTCAAATTATCCTTCGTCCTCTCGAAGTCATCATCAGTTTCCGTCGGGAACCCTACTATGTAGTCAGTTGAGAAGGTGATACCCGGCACGCCCCCGCGTAACTCTTCGACCATGCCACGATATTCTGCCGCAGTGTAAGGACGGCCCATTAACCCCAGTATCCTGTCAGAGCCTGACTGTACAGGGATATGGGCGAATTTATAGACCTTAGGATGATTGAAGACATCGATCATCTCCGGGATAATATCTGCTATCGAGAACGGGTTCATCATCCCCAGCCGTATCTTGAAATCTCCGGGCATCCCGATGATCTCCCTTAAAAGCTCATGCAGCCTGATGCCGATGTCCATCCCGTAAGTGCCGACATCCTGAGAAGTAATATATAGTTCTGTAGCTCCTGCGGCAACAGACCTTTTCACGGCGTCCAGTATCTTTTCAGGACGCTCGCTTCGGAGCTTTCCCCTGGCGATCCGGACTATGCAATAGGAGCAGTTTCCCATGCAGCCTTCGGATATCGATATGATGGCGGTCTTACCCGTCATTGTAAGCGGTATCTCATTGGGGTCGTGAGCGATCCCTAAAAGTTTGGCTACATGATCGGCCCCCGGCTTTTTGGCAAACTCGAGCCCCGTTAGCATCTCCGGCTGAGCGGATGCCATACATCCGGCGACTATCACCCGCTTACCATTATATTTGCTGATCGCTTTCAGCATGCTCCTTGAGGTATGCTGCGTCACAGCGCATGTATTGATAATGATCACATCGGCTTCGCCCGGATCGTCGACGACTGACCCTCCCGATCTGAGGATGGCGTCGCATATGCCGGAGGAATCGACCATGTTGGCCGTACAGCCGTAAGTCTCAATGTACGCTTTCATCTGTTTTTTCACCAAATTTACGGTATGTCCGATAAAACGCTACCAGAATACCTGTCGCGAGCGGGGCGGCAAAAAAGCCTGCAAGCCCCCCTGCAAGGCCGCCGCCGATAAATGACAGTATTATCAGTAACGGGTGCAGGTTTGAAGCCCTGTTGATCAGATATGGCCGGATAATATAGTCTGGCGGTATATATACTAATATGACGGAAGCGCAAAGGAAGATCCCGGCCATCAACGGCCCTCTGGCAAATAGCTCGTAGACCGTGAGCGGCAGGAAGACCATCATGCCCGATAGTATGGGGACCATCGCCGCTATAAAAACAAATGCCGTGCACAGGATCAGGTATGGCATGTTAAAGAGGTAAAAGATGATGAATGACATCGTTGCAATGAACAGCGCCGTATAGAAAGTGCCCATATATATGCCATTCAGTATCCTGTCCGCCTCTGCGATAAAATAGCTCGCCTGCGACCTGATCGTTGACGGGGCCGTATCACGGAAAGACAGGACTATTCGGCCGCCATCCTTTAAGAGGTAAAAACACACGAATATCGATACTATCGCGTTCATCCCGAACAGAAGCAGCGACTCCGCAGTTTCCTTCACGGATATTGAGCGAAGGAACGATATCAGATAATCCGTCAGCCCCTGGATAATACCATCCAGCCTGGTGTTCGGGTCCATAGGAATACCCAATGAACTTAACATCGCCAGGGAATCGGCATATATCACATCCAGGTTAGATGATACCCACATCAACTGCGTCCTGGCCTCAAGTATACCGTACAGGATCAGGAAGAATACCGGGATCAGTATACAAAATGTTGCTATATACGGCGAAAATTTTGTGTACCTGTCGAGAAAGTCCTTTACCGGGCGTGTCACATATGCAAAAAATATCCCCAGGATGATACCGTCGAACAGCGGCCTGAAAAAGAAGGCCACGAATAAGAGCACGGCTAAAAATATTGCCAGTATCAAGACCTGCCAGCGGTTTTCATATACATAGGAGATGAAGCCTGATCGTTTATCTGATAGCAGAGTACCACCCATCAAAATATTATATGTGTATTATCAATATTGCGTATACCTAAGGATATATCTTTTATATAAAAGTATTAATGGTGGGTCCCATGTTAAACGATAAGATAATAGAGGATACGGTCGTCTCGCTGCTGAGGATCGCGGTCACGAGGCTCCCGCATGACGTTGTGAGCAGGCTGGAAGAGGCCAGGACCTCGGAAAAGAACGATACTGCAAGGAGAGAGCTTGGCCTTATGCTAGAAAATATCGGAGAGGCGGGAAAATGCTCTCTACCGATGTGTCAGGATACAGGGATACCCGTATTCTTCGTTAAAATGGGAAGCTTTAACGCGCCGGGGCTGGAAGATGCTATAGCCAGAGGAGTGCGCAGGGCTACTGCCGAGATACCGCTCAGAAAGAACGTCGTCCATCCGTTGACCCGTGTGAATACGGGGGATAATACGGGCAGGCTTATGCCGATAATATCATATTCTTATTCAAACAACGATCATATCGAAATGACCGTTATGCCCAAGGGCGCCGGTTCCGAGAACATGAGCGCGATGGCGATGCTTAACCCTTCGCAGGGTATGCAGGGCATTAAAAAGTTCGTGCTGGAAACCGTAGTAAAAGCCGAAGGCAAGCCCTGTCCGCCCACAATCATCGGCATAGGGATAGGTGGCAGTTCCGACATGTGCATGGCGCTGGCAAAAAAAGCCCTTATCAGGCCGGCAGGATCGCATAATGCCGATCCGGACATCGCGATGCTGGAAGATGAGTTGCTGGAGATGATCAACTCAACAGGGATCGGTCCCATGGGGCTGGGCGGGGACACGACATCCCTTGCGGTACATATAGAATATGCATACTGCCATACGGCAAGCCTGCCGGTGGGGATAAACATCCAGTGCTACGCGGCAAGAAGGGCGAGCGCGAAGTTGTTCGAGGACGGAAAAGTGGATTTTGGGTGTGATTGAATGGAATACCATCTTAGTACGCCAGTCTCCAGAGAGGACATAAAAAAGCTAAAGGCCGGCGATGTAGTGTATATCAGCGGAACGTTCCTTACCGCGAGGGATAAGGCCCATATGAGGATACTGGAATATTTTTCATCGGGTAAACAATTGCCATTTGATCTGGAAGGGTCGGTCATATTCCATGGGGCGCCTGTCGTAGAGAAGGAAGGGGAAGAGTGGAAGATAGTCGCCATAGGCCCAACGACGAGCGCGCGCATGAACGACCTGGAGCCCGATGTCATCAGGAATGGCGGGATCTTGATAGTGGGTAAGGGCGGAATGGATAAAAGTACGCTTAAAGCGCTACACGATTCGTGCTCGGCCTACTTATCCATGACCGGCGGGATAGCTGTGATAGGAGCCCGTATGGTCGAGAATGTCGCGGGCGTGGAATGGCTGGACCTTGGCCTGGCCGAAGCGGTATGGAAGCTTGAAGTGAAGGATTTCGGGCCGCTTACTGTCACCATGGACGCCCATATGAACGATCTTTATGAGAATGTAAGACAGCGAGTTTCGGAAAATATTAAGAAGATGGGGTAGATATATAGGAACAGTATCATGAATGGAGGTGAGATCCAGCATGTGTAGCAGCGGCGGAATGATGGGAGACATTGAGCTCAACGAGCTTAAGTTTAAAAGATATCAGTGCAAAGAGTGCGACAGCAAGTTCAAGGGTGCCGGAAAGACACCTACGTGCCCGTCTTGCGGTTCCGAGGACGTAGAGTTGATAGAGTGAACGTTACGGTAAGCCTCGGCCTCGACGACATATTATTTTTAACGGATGGTAAGTTTACCGCAGGCATCATTAAAGCAGGCGATGTTAAGCGTGTTTTTATAGAGACCGATACGGAGGAGCTCGTCCAGTTCCTGGATCCGGAGGATATACTGGCCGCGTCGTGTTTTTATAGCGGCGAAAGGGCCAAATCGTCCATCAGGTGTATGCTATACCTGGTACGCGAAGGCGACATGCCTTTACTTGTGTTAAAAAAGGACCATCCTGCGACAAAGAGGCTCTCGATCGTTGTTTCGGCAGGCGAAAAGATAACTCTCAGCTCATGCATAATACCGGGCACGCATCCGGAGCAGGACGTGCTCTGCGGAAAAGGAGAGCTGGATGGCATGACCATAATCGGGACAAACGGGAAAGTCTCTATAAACGGCCCTGGTTCTCCCCTGTATGATGTGGAGCCATTTTAAAGAGAACGTAAAAATGATCTATCGATAAAAGTACTCCGGCTTAAGAGGATTCTGGCTGGACGCCAAAGTACTCCGATAATTTTTTCTCATTAAGCTTAAGGCGTATCTTCGGTCTGCCGAATGGCGTTTTTACACTCTCCTCCTGTATCACGTTAAGGTTTACGAGAAAGTCTTTCCTTCTGGAAAACGTGGCTTTTGACGCGATTCCATTGTCCTCTCCCCATTGTACAACATCATAGAATAATTCACTGTTTTTAGCTGCCGCAAGCAATGCTATTGAGACCTTATCAATGGCCTTTGTCTTTAGCACCGAATACCGGGCATCATCAAAGGCTTTGCTGAACATGATAAAGTCCACAATCGTCTGTTCCGATAAATAACCGGACATTGAAGCGACCAGATCATTTAATTTCATACATTTTATGTTCGTTTTTCTGATAATAAAGTTTGTGATAGATTAATGTATTTTTTTGGATACAAGGATAAATATGGCTTATTAAACAAATTAATATTCAAATAGTTAATATTGTCATATATTGAAATAAGGTAATATATAATATTGTTTTGATAATTAAACTATCCATTAGCGTCCAATGAAAGTATGGACACACCGGCTTATTTGGAAACCCATTATGTTAACATAAAGCTTGGAAATATAAGGATGCCCGCCGGCATTCACTTTTTACCGCCGCCGTTTCTTTTACACCCGAGGTTAACGGCACAAAGCAACTCTGTCTGCAGCTGGTGCTCTTTTTCCGCTATGGACGTCATGGCGTCGGCGATCTCGGAAAGCGACACGCATCCGCATTTCACTTCCCCGAACATCTTAGCCGCCCTTGTCCACATATTACCTGCCTCACCATATCCTTCAGACACATCTTTTAAGGACCCTATATCCGTTACTTCATATGCGAACGATAAAAAATCAGCATACAGGTGCCTCAGGCAGCCCGGATATAAGCCGTCCCCGTATAGCGTCATATATGCTTCGTCACACATGTCCTCAACCTCTTTCTGGCTATAAAGATCCCTCCAGAGCCTTATGCTGTTGGCTAAGTAGTAAATTCCCCCTACACCCACGTTCCTGACCTGCGGGTTAAGCATGGCTATAGTGTTGGCCGAGATAGAGTCTATGACACATTTTGTGCTAATGTTGACCTCTTCTGGAAAAGAGAACTCGAACCACCTGTGTTGAGGGGGGAATGGCTTATGCAAAGACGCCCTGGCTTCGATCAGCCGGGATATGGGCAGTTCAATGATATCATCGAACCTATGGTCGGCTAAAAACACAATATCGGAATCTTCGTCGACTCCGGTGGATATGACGGAATATGCTCCGTTGTGCTGTTCTTTGCCCGCGTAATTTAAATAATAGCTATCCACGTGCATCATGACAGGCATTTTATCCATCAGCATCTTTTTCATCTGGCCGTAAGCCCGCTTAGGGCTTCGGGAAGTGCGCACGCGGATCTCGACCCCAAGGCTCTGGCACGCTTTTTTATCCAGGTCTAGGACCCCGGTACGGCATCCCATCGTGGGGCGCCGGAGGTTCTTGCTTTCCCAGTAAAAAAAGCTAAGTCCTTCGCCTAGCCCGAACAATGCCGCCTCGGGTATATCAGATCCTTCGAAGGCGAACATATCCCGCAAACATGTTGTGTCAGATTGTACCCCTTTTTCATGTTCGAAGTCTATCAGGATATATCGCATATTTGTATTACAATATTTTTAACAAGTTAAATCTTGTCTAACCCGGCAAGGTATTGGTAAACATGTAAAAGTCGCCGGTTTTATCCTAAAAAATCCCATTATTTTATTCGATAATATTATATAATAGATAGATATTATTTTTCCCTTAACCAGTATTAGGCCGTTAGTAAGTACGGTTTTAGGGTAGACAGTTAAAGAACAAGACAATGGGGAGGCAGTAAATGTACATTTCGCTCGCAGTACATAAGAATGAACTTGTGGTCGTGGACAGCATGCAGACATTCTCAAACTACTTCTGTCTTGCAAAAAAACAAAAAATGACGCCACTTGCTACGAATGCTCCGGTCATGACGGCTGAAGACCTCAGGGATGAAATGAAGCCTTACTTCGAGGACGGGTCCGTGGAGGATGTTGCCGAGGAAGACGATGACCTATAGGGGCATAACGGCATAAAGACAGTAAATTTTTAACTTTTATTTACACAAGAAAGTCAATTCATTTTTACTTATGTTATTATAACACAGGACATTCCCGGAAAGAGGTATCTCCGGCGAACCCTGCCAAAAGAAATAAAATAATAAATCAGATAGTTGCTTTTACCCTTGATCAAATGATACGGGCCTTAATCAACGTCGCGGACTTTATCCACCTTGCGCCTGTAGGCCATAAATAAAGACCCTGCGAGTATGACTGCGGATGCCGCAACGATGAAACCCAGGGCAATATAATCATGGTCATAGAACGCCGAGACAAGAGCGCCGACCATAAGTATGGCTGCTGTAGCCACGTAGGCCGTCTTCACCGTTTTCTTATCTATCGTAGTCAAATCCATAATATCACTTTATGAGTTTCAGGATGCGTATAGCCATATGGGCGGCGTTGTCCCCGTTATCTATACCCACACAGGCCACTGGGACGCCCTTTGGCATCTGGGCTATGGACAGCAGCGCATCGAGGCCGCCAAGCTTCGCGGACACAGGTACGCCTATGACGGGCTTATCTGTCCTTGCTGCCACAACGCCCGGGAGCGCTGCGGAGAGCCCTGCTATAGTGATGAATATTCTTGCATCAGTGCTCCTGACATATGCGTCAAGCGCATCAGGATCCCTGTGCGCAGACAGGATACGTAGATCGTATGAGACATTGTTCTTTGTCAGGACATCTGTGACTTTATCCGCAATATGCTGGTCCGACAGGGACCCGAGAATGACCGCAATATCGACCATATGAGTTACCAGTCTTAAAATGAGCACTTCAATATATAACTTTTATGAAGGGGATGAACTAAGCTATAGTAAAGCATACCCCCACAAGATCGATGTCAAAAATCTTATACGTTCGCAGAATATTCCTTGAATTTCTTGTATGACAGAAGGATGTCTACAGGCTTCGAATGAGCCATTTCGTTCAATAGCTTATAGAAGGCTTCCTTGTCAGTCGCTTTCAGTTTCATTAGTCTGTGTATATCTTCGGATGTTATCATTTCTGATCACCGGTCTTTGCTGATAGCAGAATTACTAAATAGTACTTCATTGCTAAAGCAGCAAGAGCAATATCATAAATATCATACATATATCTTCTCCTCTAGGTTCAAATTTATTGAAAAATGTAGTGTATCGGTCAAAAATATTTTAGAGTATTAATATATTGGGCCCTGCATATCAAATTGCCGGGGAGAAGACGATTGTAAATAATAAGCAGATCGTAGGTCTACCCCACAAGTCCGCTTTATTATTACTGGTATGCGAGAGCATGAAACGAGGTCATCATATTTTATCCTGTCGCTGCGGTCACGAATTATACACAGGCTTAATATCGCCCTTTAGCGTCTTTCTGAGACTATCGATATGTATAAAAAGTGCTGGCACAGGTAGAAAAATAAAATAAATTATAAAATATAATAATCCAATCATGAGGAGTCAGGAACTGAGAAGACTGAGCCCCGAGATAGACCCTCTGAAGCTATCCATGGACTGGACTGTCCAGGACCTGGAAAAGCCGCAGATCCTCGTCGAGGACGCATGGGGCGATTCGCTACCCGGAAGCTATCATCTTTTAAACCTGTCGCAGATGGCCTCGAAAGGCATATACTCAAAAGGCGGCAAGCCTGCGCTTTTCCATGTCACAGACATGTGCGACGGCATAGCCCAGGGATGGGAGGGCATGAACTATTCGCTTTTATCCAGGGACATGATATGTAATATGATAGAAGTCCACTGGAAAACCCAGCCGATGGACGCGATCGTGCTATTATCCAGTTGTGACAAGGCGATACCTGGACAGTTAATGGCCGCTGCCCGTATAAGCGAAGCCCCGGCGATACACATGCCCGGAGGAACAATGATGGAAGGGCCCGGGATGTTTACCCTTGAAAGGGTCGGGACAATATATGCCGAGTTTAAGCGCGGGGAAATATCCAAAGGCGATTACAGGTTTTTACAGCGCAATGCCTGCCCCACGGTAGGCAGCTGCTCGTTCATGGGCACTGCCAACACCATGCAGTCGATGTCCGAGGCTCTCGGGATGGCCCTGCCCGGGTCTGCCGTTATGCCCGCCTATAAAAAGGACATCGGCCATATGTCAGAGGCCGCAGGGATGCGGATAATGAAAATGCTTGAGGAAAGGCTTACCACGCGGGACATACTGACAAAGAAAGCCTTCGAGAACGCGATAATGGTGCATGCGGCATTAGGCGGCTCTACGAACGCCATATTACATATACCGTCCATTGCCAAAGAGGCTGGCATAAACATCAAGCCGTCGCTCTGGGATGAGATCAACAGGGAGATACCGTTCCTGTTAAACATAAGGCCGAGCGGAAAATATCCTGCGATATTGTTCTGGTATGCCGGGGGAGTACAGGGGATAATAGCGCAGATAAAAGAGTACCTACACCTTGACTCGATGACGGTCACGGGTAAGACATTAGGAGAGAACCTAAAAGAGCTTGAGGAACAGCGCTATTTTGATAAGATCAGAATATATCTCGATAACTACAAGGTCCGGGCTGAAGAGGTCATAGCCTCCGCGAACGACCCGCTGGGAAGCGGTGCCCTGGCCATACTTCAAGGAAATCTTGCTCCCGGATGCGCTGTGATAAAACACTCCGCCGTGCCAAAAGAGATGTTTCACCACACGGGGCCGGCGGTCATCTTCGAGGACGAGCGTTCGGCTTTCGACGCCATTGTGGGCGGAGTGATAGAAAAGGGATCTGTCATAGTGATCAGGAACGTGGGGCCTAAAGGATGCGGAATGCCCGAGATGTTCTATCCGACAGAGGCGCTTGCATCCAGCGAGGACCTTAACACGACGACTGCGCTGGTCACTGATGGAAGGTTCTCCGGGGCATCGCGGGGACCGTGTGTCGGATACGTATCGCCTGAGGCGGCCGAAGGCGGGCCGATAGCCGTCGTAGAGAACGGGGATATGATCGAGATAGACATTAAAGGAAGAGGCTTGAACATAGTAGGCGTAAAAGAAAGGGAAGAAGATCCTGATACAGTGGTCGGTATAATAAGGGATAGGCTATCCGGATGGGAGCCGCCTGAACGAAAGTACGGAGGTGTGCTGGGGCTGTATACATCCCTGGCCACGTCGGCCATGGAAGGAGGCTATATGAAATATTGAAATATTATTTCAGGCCTTTCTTTTGCTGGACTGCCAAAAAATTATATGTCTTGTATATGCCGTTTAGTTTTCTTATCTCCTCGACAGTGGTCTCGAGTATCCTGATATTATCGGCATATACCTTAATGAACAGATCGAAAGGCTGCATCATCTTATAGATCTCGATGACGTTATCCATCCGTAATAGTGATTCCTCGATATTATCTTCCTCGTTAATATCTATGTTCAATCCTACAAATGAGGTATACATCGCACTATCACTGCCCGGACAATATGTTTTTGTTTTTTATTATATACTATGATATCTCTATAAAAAATTTTTACCTGTGGTGTAATTTATGTTATCAAGCCTTTTATATTTTTATAAACTTTGTGTAGTTTATTCAGGGCTATTTAAGCATTTGTTATCATGAATAACCCATAATTATGCAATAGAATTAGCCAATAAATGTATATTAAGTCTTAAATCAAAAAATACAGATTATATCGCCCATTATTACGTATCAAATGATTAGTACCGTTGTTTTCCATGTGGAACATTATTTTCCTTAGATATATACCTGAAACTTGTGACATACAGACATGTCTGAATTGATCGAAAAAATAAAAACGAAGCGTATGATCGACCGCGCAGGAAGGCTGATAAAAAGATCATACTATATTGTGCTGAACAACGTTTTGGTCGAGTGGTCGATAACGACGCTCATTGCTGCAGTACTTGTCATCCTATCGGTCATCGATAAAATTTTTCACACAAGATACAAAAGAGCGCTGATCTCCAGGATCAGGGAAATATCCAGGGATGACCTTAACAGGCTTAGAAAAACCCAGATAAAATATATCTTCAGAAAAAAGTACGGTATCGGCCGCATAAAAATAAGGCTTGCCGAAGGCTCGTACTGGCTGTCCATACCCTGCGTGGTCAAAGGTATCGACAGAAGGACAGGTGAAGAAAAAAAGTTTCTCGTTAAGATAATCAACGAGATGAGCGCGATAAAGCACAAGTATATGATGCAGATGAGAAACCTGGGCATGGCCGTCGTTGGGACCGGCCTGAAGTTTAACGGGTACGAGGATGCCCGGGACATGATGATGTTCGAGCGCGGCTGTCTGAAAAAACTAAGGAAATCTTCAGTGAATACACCGAAAGTGCTGGGCTCTTACAGGCTGAACGAGGAGGACCATATCCTTGTCATGGAATATATAGAGGGCGAGCTTTTATCCGATATGGTCATCACGGCAGACCAGGTGGACCAGATATTCCGCATGTTGAAGACAGTGCATGACAGCCGGTTCGTACACGGCGACATTAAGCTTGACAATATGATATACTCGCAAGGCAAGGTGTATTTCATAGACTGCCTGAAGATAGATGAGACTGCTTTCGATGCCGGAAAAAAGTATGACCTCGTATGCGCAATAAGCTCCATCGCCGAGAAATATCCGGTGAAAAAGATACTGGAGATAGCCGAAAGATATTATCCGAAGGATGAGATCCGCGAAGCCGGAAGATTGCTATATGTGGCCATATTTAAGCCCGACATAGACCTCCCGGAAGAAAAGGTCGAAGAGCTAAGGTCTTATTTTGAGCCGGCCCCGTAGAATAAGCTCTGGTACCATAATCGAATTTTATCAATACCTTTTCTCTTTTAGGATGGTAAAATTATTTAGTATGTAAGCATTAGAATGAGTTGGCCCTGAGATAATGTCATTCGAGATACACATCACCGATAAGGAAATAGCTAAAGCTTTTAAAAATACGACCGTTAAGATAGGCTACCGTATTTTGAATAACCGGATCACCGAGAACACCGTCGTGGGCGTGCTCGGGCTGTCCATATTTTGCGCGAGGATCCTCGATAAGGTCTTTCATACGAGGCTTAACAGAGCGCTTATCGACAGGATGCATGACATATCCAGAGACAGGCTGAACAGGCTTAGAATAACGCAGATAAAACATATCTTCCGAAAAAAATTCAATCTTTCGAAGACCAGGGTAAAGCTCGCAGGAGGCTCCTACTGGCTATCGATACCCTGCATCGTAGAAGGGATCGATAAAAAGACAAAGAAGGAAAAAAAGTACATGGCCAAAATGATCAACGGTATGAGTGCGCTAAAGCACAGGTACATGAGCCATATGCGTAACCTTGGCGTAATGGTCGAAGGCGCGGACCTGAAGTTCGACGATTATGCCGATGCCCGGGATATGCTGATCTTTGAGCGGGACAGCCTGAACATGCTAAGGTCAAAGTCTATAAACACTCCCGACGTACTTGGCCTGTACCGGCTGAACGAAGACGATTACATCCTTGTCATGGAATTCATCGAAGGACGCCCTCTCTCCAAAGTTGATCTTAAGGATAAGGACATGGATAATATATTCAGTATCATGAAGACCATGCACGATAACGGGCTTGTGCATGGCGACATCAAGCTTGATAACTTTATTTATTCGGGCGGCAGGGTCTTTGTGCTTGACTGCCTTAAGATCGACTCGTCCAGGCTTGCAAGCGCCCAGGCATTTGACCTTATGGCAGCGATATGTGCGCTATCCCAGAAAGTCGATGTCGATACGGTGATCGGGCATGCGAAAAAATATTTCTCGGAACACGAGCTGAGCATGGCGGGCGGGATGCTGGGCGTGACATTCAATAAGGTAGATCTTGACCTGTCAAGGGAGACTATCGACAGGCTTGAAAATATGTTCAGGAAACATCACGAAGAGCCTGTAACGGCCACATAGACGTTATCCGTGATACGCGTTATCTCCGCGTTCACCCTGGTCCCCACAGGCTTATCGGTAAGGACGCCTATGACGCGCCCGCGCTCTACGGCAAGCATCTCGCCATGGACCCTTCCCGGAGCGATCAGGTCAAGCTTAAGTTTTTCACCCTTCTTAAAGACCTTCGGTAGTGACGGGGACTTATGTATCCCGAAATCCGATGGAGATAGCTTTAATTTTATCCCGTAAGCCTTTTCGTACTCCGCGAGCCTGTCGAAGAAATCCGGGAATCTCATGGCCTTTCCCTTGACCTTTTTGCCGAACTGGTACCTTACGTAGTTTTGTATGCCGAAGGCCGGGAACTTTTTACCCGCTCCGATCTCGAGGCCGAACTCTATTATGCGCGGAATATCCTCGTCGTTATACCCGGGCACCCAGACTGGCGCCAGGAGCACGTCTATGCTGCTCTCTGACAGCATTCTCGCAACGTTTTTCACATGCTCGACGCTATATTTTTTAGTGCCCGCGAGCGCATATCCCCTGCGCTCGTCCATAGACGATATGGAGAGGTTTATCCGGTCTATCAGGCCGTCCATGCTCCTTATTTTCTCTTCGTCCAGCATCATGCCGTTGCTCTGTGCGGAAATGGTCTTTACCTGAGGCACCTTTCTTAGCTTTTCCAGAAGCTCGACCATATAAGGATATAAGAAAGGCTCTCCCTGGCCGTCTATGTGGGCCTCAACATCATTGCCTTTGAGGGCCGCGATCTTTGCGAACTCCTCGACAAGATGATCGGTGTCAACGATATAATCGGTCTTCCTTGTCTGTGTAACTCCCTCGTCCACGCTGCAGAATATGCAGTTAAGATTGCACCCGGACACAGGCCTGACCTGTATCAGGTTAGTCCCCCTGTCGATCAGCCCGAACGCGGTGTGTCCTATCAGAGGTATACCGGACTCCTTTGTGATGTATATCATTTCGCGGCCAGTGTAATGATGGCGCAGCACCTTGGGCTCGTGGATAGAGACGATCTCCTCGTCAGTATATTTCTTTTTTAGCTGCGAGTAAAACTTGATAGGGACCCTGACCTCTATCGTGTCCCTTATCACGAAGACCTTTTCGTTATTTTGTTCGTAAATGCCGGTAAATACCATATTCCATATCACTCGTGGCCCGTTGATGAATTCAGGTTATCTATGTCGGCCTATGGCTGAAATAGTTTATCTTGGCACGAAAGGCCGCACCGATGAAACACTAACACTAATATACAAAGATAGGAAAAAGTATTCGCAAGATATTTTAAATCATTAAATTTCATTGAGCGTGTTCCAGAATGGAGAATAAAGAAGACATACTAAGAAGAGGCAGGCTCTCTGCGGGGCCGAGCGAGGAAGTGAACGCATTCTCATCGTCGATACCTGCCGACAGGTGGATCTTTCGTTCGGACATAACCGTCGACAGGGCGCATACGGTGATGCTTGCCAGGCAGGGAATAATCTCGAAGGAAGATGCGGCCTCGATCCTCAAGGCTCTTGAAAAGATAGAGTCCGAGGGCGTGGATGCCGTTAACATCCCTGTCTTTGAGGATGTCCATATGGCGATCGAGTCAAAGCTCATTAAGTCAGTAGGAGAAAATGTCGGGGGCAGGATGCATTCGGGCCGTTCCCGTAACGACGAGGTGGCTACATGCATACGAATATCGGCAAGGCAGGAACTGCTCGGTATCATGGCCGAGCTTCTGGACCTGCGTATGGCCATCCTGAATTTGGCAGGGGAGAACGTCGACACGGTGATGCCCGGGTTCACGCATATGCAGCATGCACAGCCGACGACGCTGGCACACCATATGATGGCCCATATATCCGCTCTCGACAGGGATTTCGAAAGGCTGGCCGACGCATATAAGTTCATTAACATCAACCCGCTCGGAAGCGCCGCTTTCGCATCGACCGGATTCCCCCTTGACAGGGAATATACTACCGCTCTACTGGGCTTTGACAGGCCGATGGACAACTCGATGGACGGAGTATCGGCCAGAGACTTCATCCTTGACACTGTCTCAAAGCTCGCCATACTGGAAGTAGACCTTAGCAGGATGGCGGACGAGCTCATACTCTGGAGCACCTCTGAGTTCGGCTTTATCGAGCTGGCGGACACCTATTCGTCGACGAGCTCCATCATGCCGCAGAAAAAGAATCCCGACATACTGGAATTGATAAGGGGCAGGTGCGGAACAGTGATAGGCCACATGGTAGCTGCATTCTCCATCACAAAAGGCCTTCCGTACAGCTATAACACCGACCTCCAGGAGGTGACGCCACAGCTCCTTCGCTCGTTCGAGATAACCCGCTCGTCGTTACGTATCCTTACGGGGGCGATAAGCACGTTAAAGATAAAGAAGGACGAGATGAGAATAAAGAGCACGATGGGGTTCACCACTGCGACAGAGATAGCGGATACCATCGTAAGGTCGACAGGATTGCCGTTCAGGACCGCCCACGGCATCGTCGGCAAGCTTGCGCGCGGAGACGGAAACCCGTCTCTTTCCGAAGTGGACGATGCGTCCATGGATATGATAGGTAAGAGACTCAGCGACATGGGCCTGACGCAAAAAATGCTGGAGGAAGCGAAGGACCCCCTTAAAAATATCGAAAGAAGAAGCGTCACGGGCGGGCCGGCGATATCGGCTATCGGCAAAAAGATAGAGAGCGAGAATAGAAAGATAAAGGACGATGAAGGGCTATATGCCGGTCTTGTCCAAAAGCTAAAAAGGTCTGAAGACGAATTATCAAATGCAGTTAAGAATACAATATCAGGTTGATCACATGGCCACTATCGAAGGCATTGAATACAGGGAAGGAGATCGCATCCGGGTGACGAAAGGCGAACAGGTTTACGAGGGCGTCGTGATGCCTTCGCGGAGCGATAACATCGTCCTTAAGATGAACAACGGCTATAACGTGGGTCTCTCGACGAAAGATGGGGCAAAGGTAGAGCTTCTTGAAAAGTCCCCGGGACCGGTTAAGTTGCCGGCAAAAGAGCAGGGGAGATACCCGTCGCTTCCGACAGTATCCATATTATCCACGGGAGGCACCATCGCGAGCAAGGTGGACTACAGGACGGGCGCCGTATCAAGCCAGTTCACGGCGGATGACATCATCGAAGCGATCCCGGAACTATCCGGCATAGCGAATTACAGGGGCGAAGTCCTCAGCATGATCTTCAGCGAGGACATGACGCCGTCCATATGGGCGAACCTCGCCAGAGCCGTCTATAAAGAGATAATTAACGGTGCTGATGGCATAATAATAACTCACGGCACAGACACTATCACATATACGGCAGCGGCGCTATCGTTCATGGTACGGACACCGGTCCCGATAATAATAGTCGGTTCGCAAAGATCCTCCGACAGGCCATCCAGCGATAACGCGATGAACGCTATCTGCACGGCCACGGTCGCGGTATCAGACATCGCGGGGGTCAGTGTCGTGATGCACGGCTCGACGTCCGATGATTACTGTTATGTGCACAGGGGCACCAAGGTGAGAAAACTACACACGTCCATGAGGACAGCGTTCCAGTCCGTGAACGATACGCCGGTGGCCAGCATCGACTACGGCACAAGGGCCATAACTGTCCTGGGACCATATGATAAGAGGGGCGAGAAAGAAGCCGCCCTGATGGACGGGATAGACGAAAGATGCGCGCTAATAAAGTTTTATCCCGGCATGTCCCCGGACATAATTGAATATTACAGGTCAAAAGGATACAAAGGGCTTGTCATAGAGGGAACGGGCCTGGGACACGTCAACACAGGATGGATACCGGAAATTAAGAAAGCCATCGATTCCGGCATGGTCATCGTCATGACGTCCCAGTGTATCAACGGCAGAGTATGTGACAGGGTATACTCCACGGGTATCGACCTTTTAAAAGCGGGTGTCATAGAGGGTAACGATATGATACCCGAAGTGGCGCTAGTCAAGTTAATGTGGGCATTTGGCCAGACATCCGACGCCGAAGAGGTCAAGAGGATCATGAACACGAATATCGCCGGGGAGATAAACTGGAGGTCTACGATATGACAGGGATAGACTATAAAGCCGTGGGCCTTAAGGCAGGCCTTGAGATACACCAGCAGCTTGCCACTAAGACTAAGCTATTCTGTAACTGCCCCACAGAGATAAGGGAAGTTGCGGACTCTAATTTTGAGTTTTTCAGATACCTCAGGGCAAGCCGCAGCGAGCTTGGAGAAGTGGACAGGGCGGCGGCAGAACAGGCCATGGTAAAACGGAGGTTCATGTATAAGGCATATGACACGACATGCCTGATAGAGAACGATGAGGAGCCCCCTATGCCATTGAACAAGGAGGCCCTGGAAGTGGCGCTTAAAGCGTCCATCATGCTGAACATGACCCCTGTGGACGAAGTATTCGTGATGAGAAAGATCGTTGTGGACGGCTCCAATACCAGCGGTTTCCAGAGGACGTGCTTCATATCGTCCGGAGGATACCTGGACACCGATCTCGGAAGGGTCGGAGTGGACACGCTTTGTCTTGAGGAAGACGCATGCTCTAAGATAGAGACAAAGGACGACACGGTCGTCTACTCGCTGGACAGGCTTGGTATCCCGCTTGTCGAGATAGCTACGGCGCCGGACATCAAGTCACCTAAACAGGCGAGAGAGGTCGCATTGCATATAGGCACGACGTTAAGGGCACTGGGCAAGGTAAAGCGCGGCCTGGGAACGATAAGACAGGACGTGAACGTATCGATAGCCAGAGGCGCAAGGGTGGAGATCAAAGGAGTCCAGGCCCTGGACCTTATCGAGCAGGTCGTGGAGAACGAGGTCGGGAGACAGTTGATGCTCCTGGAAATAATGGACGAGCTCATAAAAAGGAACGCCAGAGTATCCGAGGAAATAGTCGATATATCGGACGTTCTTAAGAATACTACATCCAAAGTGGTCAAAAAAGCACTGTCCTCGGGAGGCGTCGCATATGCGATCAGGCTGTCCGGCTTCAAAGGCCTGATCGGTAAAGAGATCCAGACGAACAGAAGGCTGGGCTCCGAATTCTCGGACAGGGCTAAAAGAGCCTCCGGCGTAGGAGGAATATTCCATATTGACGAGTTACCGAATTATGGCATAACCCAGGAAGAGGTGGACGCCATAGTGAAGAAGCTTGACCTTGGACCACAAGATGCCTTTGTCATGGTCGCCGATAAGGAAAAGAAGGCAAAGATGGCCATGCAGGCAGTAATGAGAAGGGCTAAGGAAGCGATGATAGGTATCCCTGAAGAGACCAGGGGGCCTCTGCCCAATGGAAATACCGAATATATGAGGCCTCTGCCCGGCAGGGCAAGGATGTATCCGGAGACGGACATACTATCGGAAGAGATAACAGAGAAAATGATCTTAAGTATAAAACAGGACCTTCCCGAGCTTCTGACCGAAAAGAAAGAAAGGTTCATGAAGGAGTACGGGCTGAACGAGGAACTCGCTGGACATATCGCTTTTTCCGTGTCCAACGACCTGTTCGAGGAGATAGTTAAAGCATATGGCAACCCTACGCTGGTGGCAAGGACGATGCACGGGACGCTGACCGAGTTGCGCAGGGATGGAGTCCCGGTAGAGAATATCACTGACGAACATCTGAAGGATGTGTTCATGCTGGTGAGCGAAGGCAAGGCTTCCAAGGAGGCCATACCGGGCATGCTCACGGAGATCGCCAAAGAGCCTGGCAGGAAAGCAGAGGATATTCTTAAAAAATTAGGGATATCCATAATGAGCGAAGAAGAGGTCGAAAAGATCATCGGTGATATAGTGATGTCCAAAAAGGACTTTGTGCGAGAAAAGGGTGATGCGGCTCAAAGCGGGCTGATGGGCCTGGCCATGTCACAGCTAAGAGGAAAGGCTGATGGTAAGCTCATTAACAGGATACTAAAAGAAAAGATAAACGAAGTTTTAAAAGAATAATAAGAGGGGAGATTTTCTCCCTTGTTTATTTTTTAGTGTGGCTTAAAAATATCACCAAGGGTCTTGATCCCGAATAGATCTTTTATCCAAAATAATACGCAAATGAGTATTATAGATGTTACAAGGATAGGTATTGTACCGATCATGATCCCCCGGTTTATTGATGATATCAATGATAATAATATGCCCGCCCCGGATAACAGGAACAATGAGAACCATCCGATAAACTCTAATTTTGCCAGTTTATATGCAACCAGCCCGCCTACAAGTAAATAGATAAGCACCAATGCAAGTAGAAGCCTGTTTACTTCACCTGTCTCGGATTTTGTATATATCAAAGAGTATATCCCCATGCCCCCGACGATGGTGATAAGTAATAATGCTAATATTCTTGTCGTTATGATCTTTAATCCTGCATGTTTAACGCTAAGATCAGGTTCCTTTCGTCTTTTATTGATTTCAGGCATCCTGATGTCTTTCAGTTCCTTTTCCATATCGAATTTTTCCATTTAATTCACTACGGATAAACTGAAGAGATTATAAAATATTAAATTTGCGATTTGTTTCTTTAAGGAATACTAAACTAAAAAACTCGAATAGATTAATATGAGTAAAATTTTTTATAATTTGGGTGGTTTTTTGGTTGGTTTGGCGGCTTATTGCCGTTCCCGGGGACTCGCGTACCTCAGTACAGGGCATTACGTGTGCGGGCTTAACTTCCGGGTTCGGGATGGGACCGGGT
>NZ_PGCK01000015.1 GCF_021023085.1 Methanooceanicella nereidis
CTAAAAAAGACACCAAAACACAAAAAACACCAAACACCAAACAACAACACAAACAAAAAAACACACAAAAAACAAAAAAACACAACCCCTAACCAAACAACCACAAGCAAACCAACGGAACTACTGGGGGCACAATGGTACACAAATTTTTTAAATAGATATTATAACCTTCTAAAAAAGTCCTTTGTGTACCCTTGTGCCCCTTTGAGCGCTCCCATGAAAAACTTTTGATGGTCTCTGTAAAAATGGGCATATAACATCTGTTCTGATATCGATGCTCTGGCGTTGTTCCTGTCGGATGGCAGGTGGACACATAACCTCACAGAAACACGGAAACACAAAAATTTTTATATGATTTTTTAAGGTCACGAAAACCCTAAGATTCACTCGCAAAAACCACGAAGGGCTCTAGTATCACCGTCAACGCGCCAAGGTCTCAAATGCCCGGTTTAATGCTCGAAATGCTCTAATACACTAACGCTAAAACAAAACCCGAACATTCTCCAAAAACACAAAAATTTAATATCCCGGTTTGTGTACCCCTGATCCCATCAACATGAATATCGATCGTGAAACGTCAACCGTGCAGTTAAACCTTCGTGCTCTTGGAGAATGTTCGGGCCTTGTTTTAGCGTTGGTGAATTAGAGAAGTTTGTGCGTTGAGCCGAGCGTTAGGGATATTAGAGCATTGACAGTGATACTAGAGCCCTTCGTGATTTAGTGAGTAAGATTTTGGGGTCTTTGAGCCCTTAAAAAATCATAAAAAAATTTTTGTGTTTCCGTGTTTCTGTGAAATTACGTGTCTACCTGCCATCCGACAGGAACAAACATAAAAAACTTCATCTCAAAGACCGGGTAAGTACAACACGTTCTTTCATTCTTAAAACCTGAGCGATACCCCGCTCATCAAAGATTTCGTGGTAGAAACTAGTGGTACTTGTTCGCCTTTGTGCGCTTTGTGGTAAAAATGGTCGACCTTCGAGCCCTTCGAGCCCTTCGTGGTGAAAATTAGCGTTCCCTGGTTACCTTTGTGGTGGACTTGATTAAAGATGAAACACCATTTATTAAAGAAATTGCGAGACAGAGTACTTAGAGCAAGAAAAAATTATAAATTTGCATCGGATTCACCCGATGCATAAAATGAGTTACTTAAAGATTTCCGGCACGATAAGGCGTGCAGCCTCTTCGTATGCCGCGAGCAGGTCGCCCTTGTCGAACCTGAATACGTCCTTGTCCAGGCTCTGTCCGGTGCCCTTCTTCCAGAGGCGCATCGTATCGCAGGATATCTCGTCGGCGACCACGATCTTCTTATCGATCTTGCCGAACTCGAGCTTGAAGTCTGGCAGTACAAGGCCCCTTTCGTCAAAGTACTCCTGAAGGACCTCGTTAACCCTGAGAGCTATCTTTCTTATCTTACGCAGTTCTTTTTCAGTGACAAGCCCCAGCGTAATGGCTATGTCATCGTTTAACATTGGGTCGTGGGCCGCGTCGTTCTTGTAGTCCATGACTATTATCGGGTTTTCGAACTTTTCACCCTCTTTGAACGGGTATTTCTTAGTAATAGAGCCCGCCGCGATGTTCCTCGGTATGACCTCTATCTTGATCATGTCGCAGGCGTGGACCAGCATCTCGTCCTCGGAGACCATCTTTATGAAGTGAGTGCTGATGCCATTATCGGCCAGAACCTTGAACAGCTTTGCGGATATCTGGGCGTTGTAATATCCCTTACCCTTTAAGTTGGCCTTCTTGACCGCGTCGAAAGCCGTGATGTCATCCCTGAATTTTACAATGTAGCGCTTCGGGTCCGATGTTGCGTAGACGGTCTTTGCCTTTCCACCGTAGAGTGCCTCGCCTTTAATCATATGCTGATACCACCTTTTAATAACCACAATAACTTACGATCTATGTCTCGGTAATGTTATTACAAATTGTGGAGACTTGATTATCGTCTATAAGTATATACTTGTTGTCTTAAGTCCTTTTGTTGTTTTATGGACAGGGCTTGAGATATATCTTTTCATTGGTCAATGATCAAAGTCAGGTGTAATACGCCTGAACCAGGTTTCCAGCGACAGTGACTCGACTGCAACTACTCTGATTCTCCCGCATAGAAAAAAGATGAGGATGTTCACAAGTACTGGTATACCGTGCTCCTCTCTCTGGGTATGCGCCCCATCTGGCCTATGATCCTTCTCATGTCATCCTTTGAGAGGTATTCGCCATGATCTGCGCCGCCCGCTACCGTTATCTTATCCTCCATCATGGTGCCCCCCATGTCGTTGGCCCCGCAACAGAGGACTATCTGAGAGAGCTTTACTCCCATCTTTGGCCATGACGCCTGTATGTTAGGAATGTCCCTGCCGAAGATGATCCTCGCCAGAGCGTGCAGCTTAAGGTCGTCCATGCCGCTGACACCTATCGAATCTCCCGATAAAGCGTTGTTCTTATGCATGAAAGTGAGTGGTACGAACTCCGTGAAGCCGCCCGTTTCCCTCTGTATGTCCCTTAAAATGAGCATGTGATCGATACGGTCTTCCCATGACTCGATGGTGCCGTACATGATCGTCGAAGTGGTCTTGAACCCCACATTGTGGGCGTCCTTGATAATATCTATCCATTCCGCTGTCTTTATCTTGTTAGGGCATATTTTAGCTCGGATCTCATCCACAAGTATCTCTGCGGCGGCGCCTGTCAGCGTGTCGAGGCCTGCATCCTTGAAAGCCTTCAACGCTTCCTTCGGGGTGACGCCCGATGCTTTTGCCGCATGGTATACTTCCATTGGAGAAAGGCAGTGCAAGGAGACATTATAGGATGATTTTATGGCCTTGAAAAGATCGCAGTAAAAGTCTACGTCCATGTATGGCATGATACCGCTTATAAGGCATACTTCGGTAGCCTCGACCTTCTTTGCCTCGCCTACGCTTTTCAATATCTCTTCCATGTTCATCTGATACCCTATATGGTTCCTGAATGAGCAGAACTTACAGCCTATCATGCACCTGTCAGTGATATTGACGAGCCTGTTGGCGACAAAAGTAACTATGTCGCCCGAGATCTCTTTACGCAGTTCGTCTGCCAGCCTGAAAAGTTCAAACGGGTTTTCATCTAAAAGGCGAAGAGCATCCTCTTTTGAGATATCCCCTGCCAGCGATCTTTCATATATGCCCTCTAACATCGTCAGCCCTCAAAGAATAGCCTAATTAACAGAGCTTATACATAATAAAATATCCTGTCGTAACATCACTTAAAAAAACATACAGGAAAAAGTAAAAAAGATATAAGAAAGCGGTGATAGCCGGCTAATCCAGATATTTATAAAGCGTCGTCCTTTGTTTCGGCACTCTTCCGGCGCTTCGTATGATCGCCTGCAGCTCTTTCTTCGACAGGTACTCTCCCGATGTAGCGCCCGCAGACTTTGATATCCGCTCTTCCATCAGCGTACCGCCCAGGTCATTGGCGCCGCAGTTTAACGCCACCTGCGCCAGCTTAACGCCTAATTTCACCCATGAGGCCTGAATGTTCTTGATGTCCTTCCCGAAGATTATACGGGAAATCGCATACATCCTGAGGTCGTCCATTCCGCTGGCTCCCGGAGAGTTATTGCCGAGGACGTTGTTCCTGTTCATAAAGGTCAAAGGCACGAACTCGGTTATGCCGCCAGTATTTCTCTGTATGTCCCGGACGATGAAAAGGTGATCTATCCTGTGCTTCCACTCGTCGATATGGCCGTACATGATAGTCGCTGTGGTGGGTATTCCGGCCCTGTGCGCTTTAGTGACTACGTCCACCCATTCGGCGGTCTTTAACTTACCCGGGCAGATGATCGACCTGATACTGTCATCCAGGATCTCGGCAGCCGTTCCGGGCATCGATCCAAGTCCCGCCTCTTTTAAGGCTTTAAGTGAATGTTCTACAGATACCCCCGACAACTTGCTCATGTGGTAAACTTCCATCGGAGAAAATGCATGCATGTGGATGTCGAACTTTGTATTTATGGCCCTGACCATGTCCACATAGTCATCCAGGAACATATCATTCAATAGCCCGCCCTGAATACAGACCTCTGTGGCACCCAGTTTTTTAGCCTCTTCCACCTTGGCAAGTATCTCGTCCGTAGTCATCATGTAGCCTATCATGTTCCTGAACGAGCAGAACTTGCAATCCCCTATGCAAATATCGGTAAAATTGATGTTCCTGTTGACGATATAGGACACTACGTCGCCTACCAGTTCTTCCCTCAGCTTATCAGCGGTGTCGAAAACCTCGAATGGGTTCTCTTTTAGAAGCCTAAAAGCGTCGTCTTTCGTTATTTCTCCCGCGAGCGATCGCTCATATATGTCTTTCAGCACGGTAACCTTCCTCGTCCGAATAGAATTTTATCAGGTCCTTTATCCTGTCACCATACCATCCTTTCTTTATATACTTTGGATAGATGGGAAGCCTTTCACGCAGGTTCAGCCCCATAGACCTTAATTCGTCCAGCGTGGGCCACCTGCATTCAGGATTGATATAATCAAGAGTCACGGGGGAT
Organism: Methanooceanicella nereidis; assembly: GCF_021023085.1. Classification (NCBI taxonomy): domain Archaea; kingdom Methanobacteriati; phylum Methanobacteriota; class Methanomicrobia; order Methanocellales; family Methanocellaceae; genus Methanooceanicella; species Methanooceanicella nereidis. The sequence continues at coordinate 4,532 of NZ_PGCK01000015.1, forward strand.
ATTCCGCCGATGTCCTCGGCGCCCGCCGCAAGGAACTCATTTAAGTGAGATGTGAGATTAGGAGGCGCCTGCAGCGATATGTCCTCGGGCAGGATGTCCCTTGCCATTTTTAGCACTTTTATCATTTCCTCGACTGATGGGGGCTCAACCTTACCCATCCGGGTATATGATTTCGGGACGAAGTTCTGGACGATGACCTCCTGGATATGGTCATACTTTTTATGGAGGCCGGCGATGACCTCCAGAGCTTCTTTCCTGTCAGCCCACGTCTCGCCTATGCCGACCAGTATTCCCGTGGTGAAAGGTATTTTAAACCGGCCTGCGTCCTCTATGAACCCGATCCTCTTCGCAGGGTCTTTCAACGGGCTCAACGCATGCGCTTCGAGATCTGCCGTCGTCTCCAGCATCAGCCCCATGCTGGAGTTCACTTCGCCCAGCATTTTTAGATCATCGCGGGGTATTACGCCGCCATTGGTATGAGGAAGGAGCCCTAGCTCGATCGCGTCCAGGCAAAGGTCGTATACATATTTTGAAAGAGATCCATAGCCGAACTCTTTTATCCGGTCTCCGAATAGTTCATCATCGGGAGCGTCCCCATATGTGAACAGAGCCTCAACGCAGCCAGCTTCCGCCGCCTTTCTCAAGGTCTCCCTGACGGACTCCGGCGTCATTATGTATGCCTCGCCGCTGCCGATGTCTCTTCTAAAGCCGCAATATGCGCAATTATTGCGGCACATGTTCGTCACAGGTATGAAAACGTTCCTTGTAAAAGTTATTATGCCATCATTCTCGGACATTTTTTCCCCGGCCGTTTGCTTTATTTCATTTATACGGCTCGCTTCATATTTATGAGTATTCTTGTGCTTGACGCGCAAAGTTTAAAATCTTGTCCTTATACGACGTACCCTAGCAGGAACAGTAAATTTTTATACAATAGTGTAAAAAGGCCCCTATAGGCCAAGGTATACTTATGAGATACTCGATACCCCTAGCTTTCATGATCATGCTCTCCTTCTCCCTTACCGCTTTTGCGGCAGACTATAATACCCCGGGGAACGATAGCATGACTGCCATAAGCGATTTTCAAAACGCGACCGTCTATGTCCCCGTTGACGGGCAGGACGGCCTCATAAACATAGGGGAATTCTATAATGCGACGGTTTACGTGGGCGGCGGCGCCAACGGGACCATCTCGGAGGGCGGGCTGAACGTATTCATCGGCTGCGCGAAAGAGATGGGCTATAAAGACCTTTACCTTTACTGCTATGTGCCTTATGGATTTGACCGCGCTTCTTTCGATTACGAGCTTTACACCGGTAATAAATCGAACATACTACTGATAGAGCTGATGGGCTCAAAGCCGAACGTCACCGTGTCGAAATCAAGCCTGATAGACGACGCGGCCTTCGGCATCGGAGTGTGGTCATACATACATGAGCAGATAGGCGGGCTGAATTACTTCCCTCAGGGAAAGCATCATGTAGAGATAATAACGGCCGGCGACGGGCTTATACTTTCAGTCGACGGCAAATGCCTTGCGACGTCCGATCATAAACAGCACAGCTATCTCGTGATACATTTAATGACAGGTGACGGGGACAGCTTTATCAGAGGCACGATCACAAACCTGAGCGTTAGTGCGACAGCGCTCCCCTTATCTGATCCCGAAAAAAATAAAACAGGGCAGCAGATCATCACGCCATGCCCTGCGCCCGGTAAAGTAAGCCCTTCTGCCGCCGCGCCTATACTGAACCAGGATAATGATGATAACAGCACCGGTAAAGGGGCAACGAACCAGCTATCAGGTATCGGATTATGGCTGGCGGTAGCTGCGGGCGCCGGGTTTTTAATAGCATGGGCATTCATCTATTTCAAGTACCTCAAGGATTAGCCGGAGATAAATGTCCTGTACATTTAATTCATTGTTTTTAAATCCGGAGGAATGAGGAAGCATCAGAAGCTTATAAGGCAGCCGCGTATACAAAGGGAAGACTGAACACCATTCTTCACCACAAAGCGCACAAAGGCGAACAAGCACACGGCTTCCAACCACAAAGCGCACAAAGGCAAACAAGGAACACAAAGGACTTCTTTTAAAAAATTAGTATATCTTAAAAAAATTTTTTTGTTCCTTGTTCGCCTTCGTACGCTTAGTGGTTAACAAATACAATCCTTCGTATATCGAATGACCGGGATTGTACTATCATAAAGACTATGATATCAACACCCGGAGTTTTTTACTATTGCTCTGCGTTCAGCTAAAGTATTTAAATTTTAAATGCTTTTGTATATCTCAATGAAGGCAATTGTCCCGTTCAAGGTGATAAATGCAAAATCGAGGCTATCATCTTTACTTACGGTAGAGGAACGCACTATTCTCGCCAGGCTTATGCTTCAGGACATCACCAGGACACTGAAGGATTCGGGGCTCAAGGTGACGCTGCTGACCACAATGCCTTTCGAATGGGATGCCGAGATCATAGTGAGCGAGAAAGACCTGAACTCGGCCCTTAACGACTTTTTATGCGTACAGGACGAGCCGGTCATGATCGTCATGGCTGACGTCCCGCTCATATCGCACAAGAATGTAGCCGACATGCTGAACAGCCCTGCCGAGATCGTGATCTCCCCCGGCCGCGGAGGCGGCACCAACGTGCAGTTCATCAGGCATCCGAAGAAGTATCACGTTGACTATTACGGTGCGAGCTTTTTGGACCACGTGAGGATAGCGGCAGATAACGGCCTTAGCGTAGAGGTCTTCGATTCGTTCAACACCTCAAGCGACATTGACGAGGTCGGCGACCTTGTGGAGCTATATATCCACGGCAAAGGCGATGCTTCAAGATATCTGCGTTCCATAACCAAACTGGATACGAGCAAAGGAAGAGTTAAAGTTGTCCGCGGCGGCGAAGAAGGCCCGGTCACAGTAGCTCATGCGCCGGCAAAGAAATATGCGGCCACCGAGTAAAACCAGTTTTATCATAAATTGAGTACGTTAGGTTTATATTTAATTTCACCATACTATGCCATGTGATAACATGGAGCTTAGTGAAGTAACGATATCTAAGGCTATCATCGATGATTTTTCAAAGACCTTTCTGGACTATACTGAGATAGATGCGGGCATAGTGGGAGCAGGGCCTTCGGGCCTGGTATGCGCGGCATATCTGGCGAGGTCCGGAGCTAAAGTCGCCGTATTCGAGAGGAAGCTATCGGTAGGCGGAGGCATGTGGGGAGGAGGTATGATGTACCCCCGTATAGTTGTTCAAAAGGAGGCTCTCAGGATCCTCGATGATTTCAATATAAGGTATCGTGAGTACGTGCCGGGCTATTATCTTGCCAACTCCATAGAGGCTGTCGGAAAGCTTGCCGCGGCCGCTGTAGATTCAGGCGCGGAAATATTTAACCTGATGAGCGTCGAGGACGTCATGATCAGGCAGGACGACACAATAACAGGCCTGGTGATAAACTGGACTGCTGTGGAAATGGCAGGCCTGCACGTGGACCCGCTATCGATAAGCTCAAAGGTAGTTATTGACGCGACGGGACATGATGCGGACGTATGCCGTATAGTGCAGAGAAAAGTATCTGCCGAAAGACTGAACGAAGGCCGCGGAGTGGTAGGGGAAAAGTCCATGTGGGCGGATGTTGGCGAGAAAGTACTGCTATCCACGACAAAAGAAGTATACCCCGGGCTTATTGTCGCGGGAATGGCCGCGAACGCAGTGTCCGGCGGCCACAGGATGGGGCCGATATTCGGGGGAATGCTACTTTCAGGCGAGCTCGCGGCCAAAAAGGCGAAAGAATATCTGAAATTGTAAAACAAAAAATTTAATTACTTTAATTTTTATACTTTTTATAAAATAACACCAAATTTATTCATAAAATAGGACAGGAATATCATAATTATTTATGATATTATTAGAAAATATTTTTTAATCATTGTCCTATCAGCGCCTCCATATTTTATTAGGCATACTGAATGACCATTTTTTCAGGAGAGCGAATATAAAACAAAGGTATAAATGATAATCTAGCCAATAAATACTTGGTGAGGTCTTTGGTGATTTCAAAAGACGAGATCAAAGAGGTTCTGAAAAAGTATGATCCCAACAAAATAACGGTCTGTACGATAGCCAGCCACTCTTCATTACACGTATTCAGGGGGGCATATGACGAAGGTCTTCGCAGATGCGCCATATGTGCTAAAGGTAGAGAAGTCCCGTACCAGAGGTTCAGGTCAGCTGACGAGTATATAGTCGTTGATAAGTTTGCGGATGTCAACGATGAAAAGCTTCAGCAGAAACTCAGAGATATGAACGCGATCATTATCCCGCACGGCTCTTTTGTAGCATATGTCGGCCTTGACAGGATCGAGAACGATTTCCTGGTGCCGATGCTGGGTAACCGTAATATCCTTAGATGGGAAGCGGAAAGAGACCGCGTTACAAAATTATTCGATGCCGCGAACATACGGAAGCCGTTAAAGATCGACGGCCCTGACAAGATAGACAGGGCTTGCATGGTCAAGTTCCCGGGAGCAAGAGGTGGAAGAGGATACTTCGTCACCGATTCTCCGGCGGGCTTCGATGAAAAGATGAAGCTCATGATAAACAAGGGATGGCTTGTCGAAGAGGACAGGGCCAAGGCCCACATAGAAGAATATGTCGCGGGCGACATCTACTGCATGCACTACTTCTACTCACAGCTTACGGGAGAGGTAGAGATGCTGGGTATGGACAGAAGGCATGAGGCAAACATCGACGGTCTTGTCAGGATACCTGCAAAAGACCAGATGGAAGCAGGCCTTCAGCCGACATACGTCGTCACAGGTAACTTCCCGGTCGTAGCAAGAGAATCGCTGCTTGACCAGGCATTCGCCATGGGCGACAGGCTGGCAGAAGTTGCCGGAAAGATGGTCCCGCCAGGACTTCTTGGGGCGTTCTGTATCCAGACGATGTGCACAGATAACCTTGAGTTCGTAGCGTTCGAGATCTCCGCAAGGCAGGACGGCGGTACAAATACCTTCATGAACGGCTCCGCGTACTCATACCTGAGGTATGGTCCGGGCATGAGCATGGGAAGACGCTACTGTCTCGAGATCAAAGAGGCAATAAAGCAGAACAGGCTCGAAGACATACTTACATAAAGAGGCTTTTCGCCTCTTTATCTATTTTATATTGTTAGATTTTATCTCCATTTTATAGTCCAATAATTTTTACTGAATTTTTCCTGAGATCTTTTTATTAAAAAAATAAAAATAATTATACAGTAATAGTTTTTCACTTATCAAAAAAATTAAATACGGATACCTTTTAATTAAAAGTATTAACATATTTAAAAAATTGTTAACTAATTTAGATTACAATTTTTATATGTGATAAGTGGGAGGATAATATGCGTTCTGGTGGAAAATTTATACTTGTATCAGCTGTCTTGCTGATACTTGCAGCATCCATACTCATGGCAGGCTGCACAACTGAGCAGAAGAACTTAAACGTTTATGCCGGGGCAGGCTTGAAAAAGCCTATGGATACGGTCATAGCGAAATACAGCAAGGAAAAAGGTATCAACATCACGCCGAACTACGGGCCTTCAGGCGGCCTGTACTCGCAGATCAAGGAAGGGCAGCCCTGTGATGTTTACGTTTCCGCAGACTGGCTATACATAGAAAAACTTGAAAATGAAAGCATGCTTTCCGATTCACAAAAATTCCTGAATGAGAACGTAGTTCTCGTAGTATCGGAAACAGGCGAGAAGAAAGGCATCAAGACAGCCAGCGACCTGACAAAAGACAACATCGTGGTCGCCGTATGCGATCCTAATGCCCCTGTTGGAAAATACTCGGAGAACGTCCTGAAGAGCCTCGGGCTATGGGACCAGCTGAATGAGAAAGGCAACATAAAGGCGAGGCCGAGCACAGTTAACCAGGTCGGGCTTATGGTACAGAACGACGAGGTTGACGCAGGATTCCTGTATGGCAGCACTGCACTTCTGTACAATCTTACGTATAAAGAAAAGTATCCAAACAGCTTAAGCGGCGAGATAATATTCGGCATAGGGTTAATAAAAGGAGATAAAGAGGACGTTTCCCGGGACTTCATGAATTATCTGATCGAGAATTCTGATGAGTTCACGAAATACGGCTGGGAAAAATATGCGTAAGGTCAGCTTATTTGAGCTTTTATTTATCCCTCTTTTTTTACTTTTAATACTGTACCCCATCTTTGCGATAATAAACAATGTATCGGCAGATGGTATCAATAAGACGTTAAGCGACCCGTTCTTTTGGAGCTGTACGCAAAACACGATCATTGCGGCAATATTTGCCGCGCTGTTAGGCGTATTTCTGGCGCTGGGTTTCGGGTATTTTTACATCTTCCATAAAAACTCTATCATGTACAGGATAGCAGACTTCACCAACGATCTTCCGATAGCATTGCCGCATACAGTGGCAGGCCTTGCGCTCCTGCTGGCGTTCGGTAGAAAGTCTTTTGGGTTCGTTGGCCCGACAGGACTGGCATTCACGCTGCTGGCTGTGTCGCTTGCTATGTTTTTTGTATCTTACCCGCTCGCGGCACGTACCATATCGTCCACGATAGACGAAATAGAGAAGGAGACCATCGACGTGGCGAGAACTCTGGGGGACAGCCCTTCAAAAGCGTACAGAAGAGTTGTCATACCTATGCTCAGTGAAGCGATATTCTCCGCGTTCATACTCGCGTTCTCGAGGTCTTTGAGTGAGTTCGCAGCGGTCATCATGTTCGGAGGAAATGTCCCTGGCATGACACAAGTACTGGCTTCATATGTTTTCACAAAGGTCGAGGAAGGAGAGACAGGAATGGCTGTCACGGCTAGCGCATTCTGCGTGTTGATCTCGCTTGTGCTCGTATTGATACTCAGGCTGAGAGGAAAATGGGGCGCTTCGTTGATAAAAGAAGTATCGTCAAAGCTCAAATTGCCGGGCAGGAGTAAGAAAAATGCTTGAGGTTTTTGATATATCAAAACGTTACGGGGAAAGGAAGGTCCTGGACAAAGCTTCCCTGTCAGTCAAAAAAGGCGATATACGTGTCATTATCGGCCTGAACGGAAGCGGAAAGTCCACTATCCTAAAAATAATAGCAGGGATAGTAGATAATGATGAAGGCGCTGTAAAGATCAATAAAAGAGACGTGACAAAACTGCCGCCGGAAGACAGGAAGATCGGGTATGTGCCTCAAAACTCGGCTCTGTTTAAACATATGAGCGTAGAGGATAATATAAAATATTGCCTAAAAAATAATCGGGGCATAAAAGAGGACCTTGCAAATGTCATAAGCCTGCTGGGCCTCGAAAAATACCTTGATAAAAAGCCGCAGGAATTGAGCGGAGGATATAAGTGCAGGGTAGCCCTGGCCAGGGCCCTTCTTTCAAAACCGGAGGTCATGCTTCTCGATGAGCCTCTTACAGAGGTCGACTACGCGAAGAAGCAACAATTACTCCCGGTATTCAAGAACATATTAAAAGAGTTTGACATACCCGTCATTTATATCACTCATGACCCGTGGGAAGCCGGGCTTATCGGAAACACTTTTTCCATAATGGAAAAAGGAAAGCTGATATCTATCAACACTCCGGACGAGGCGTTCGAGATAATTAAAGGGCAGGCTATCAAGGACCTGTTTAAGAACTGATGCTCGGCCCTTTAATCTTTTTCTCCATAATAGATTATTCGTCACCCTTTACTTTTTCCGATCATTAGAAATACGGGAACAGATGCTAATTGTAGCCCTATTGAAAATAACACGAGATAGGATATGGAGAGGTCATACAATATTCCCATCAGCGCACTCCCTATAAACCAGAAAAGACCATAGCCGGTATTAAAAATACCATATGCCGTTCCCCTTTTATCTGCGGATACTATCTCTGCGACGCCTGCCTTCATGATGGACTCCTGCGCACCCATACCGATACCCCAGAGCATCATGCCTAAAATGGCGAAGTTAAAATCTCCCAGAAACACGAGCGGCGCAAAAAACGCCGATACGAGAGCGACGCCCGCCAGCACCCTGAATCCGATCCTGTCGAACATTCTGCCGAACACAAGGGCTGCGACCGCGTCCACACCCATGGCGATAGCATATAGCAGCGGGATCCACGTATCCGGGGCTATCGCCGTTTTTTCAAAATGGAACGCTATCAATGGAAAGTCGGCATATGCGGCTGCGATCAGGGCTACACCAGCGAGATATATCCAGAATGTCTTTTTGATCCCGGATGCCTCCATCTTCGGCGTGATCTCCTCAAAGCTCTCCGGACGCGGGTAAAGATATCGCGCTGCCAGCAGTACTGCAGTCGCAAGAATGGCCGGGATCGCTAAGGCCAGATAACCCGTTTGATAATCGCCCCTCAGGAATAAGATGACCGCAACTATGGTCGGGCCGAGCAAAGCCCCTAGCTGGTCCATCGCCTCAAGTATGCCGAATCCCCATCCGCGGCCCATTTCTTTAGTGGCGTGAGACAGCATAGCGTCCTTCGGCGGGCTCCTTATCGCCTTGCCCAGCCTTTCGGCCATCATAAGCAGGGCGGCGATCTCCCATCTCCCGGCCAGTGCCATGAACGGGACCGCAAAAACGTTAATACCGTAGCCGATGATAGTCATTGTCCAGTACTGGCGAGTCCTATCGCTGATATATCCGGACACCAGCCTGAGGCCATACCCGATAAGCTCGCCGAACCCCGCGACGAAGCCCACTGCCGTGGCGCTGGCGCCAAGAACGGCGATATACTGCCCGTTGATGCTACGGGCCCCTTCGTAAGTCATGTCAGAAAAAAGGCTGACCGTCCCCATCAATAATATGAATAATATGGCGGTCCTTTTTGAGACCGGCAATGAACGCCCTAGTTTTTCCAGGAGCCCGTTCATGGATATTTTCTCATCATGTTCACTTTCTGGGTTATCACAAGGCCGCAATGTATCATCTTTTCGACATCAGGGAGAACTTCGTTGATCCTTTCTTCAGTATCCACGACGTCGATAACTACGGGGAGATCGAGAGACAGGCGGAACACGTCAACTGTCCGGATCTCCTTTTCATGGCCGAAACCCATCATCCCTCTAAAAACGGTGCATCCGGGAAACCCCCTATCCTTGAAAAACTCTACCAGGAACTTATGGGCAGGCCGGTCATTTATCTTCGCCGTCTCGGAGATATAGATGCGGAGAAGCATTCCCTCGGTAAACATTCCAGACAACTCCATCAACTCAGTAACATATAACCTATGTAAATCCCCATTAAACTTCCCACGACATTCAATATAATGTTCGCCAGGGCCGTATAATGATCTTTATCCTCTATCATCCTGAAAGTCTCGAACCCGAACGATGACATGGTGGTGAAACCGCCCAGCATGCCCGTGCATAAGAGTTCATAAATTCCCCCTGTAATACCGGAGAACGTTAAAAGAGACAGCATGAAGCTGCCGGTAACGTTCACTGCCAGCGTCCCGGAGGGAAGTCCCTGTACAGGGCTCATTCGCGAGAACGTGTACCTGAGCATCGAACCTATGGCGCCACCGATCCCTACGAGTATTACCGCCTCCATCTATCTCAACCCCGACAGCCTGATAGCGACGGACCTGCCCGCGAAAACGCAAAGTATCCCCAGCCCCACGTTCAGCATTACGTTAATAAATGCAGCTAATGGAGATGCAATATAAGTCTGATAGCTGAACGTCGAGAATGTCGTAAAGGCGCCTATGAACCCCACCCCATAGACCATGCGGGTATGCTGGCTAAAAGCCCCGATGTAGATCGACTCGTACATCAAGAACCCCAGCAGGAAGCAGCCCAGAAGATTCACGATAAGGATACCGGGCATATCAGGTATCAACCCGGAGACAACATACCGTGAGCAGGCGCCTGCGAACCCACCTGCGGACACAAGAAGATAAGGCTCCAGTCTTTTAATGATAATAACTCCATTTGCCTGTTTTCAAGTCCAGAAAATACCTTTAAGTTTATTAGTGTTTTGGAAAATTTCGCCTTTGGCCGTTTTAAGATACTGCATTTATACGCACAGTATTTTCCACATGGTTTAATACAGGATATAATAGTTCACGATTCTCCAATACAGTATCAGTATCTCCCTTTTGGTTAATCACAGATACGATTGAACTAATTCTATTTACCGGAATAACAAGCACCCCGTAAATTAAATAACTATTTAATAATATTATTTACATAATATTGTTCATGGCGACGGTTAACATTTCAAGAGATGGGACGGTCACCAGGCCGATGAGCTCCGGACTGGAAGTATGTGTCAACTGCGGCTATAAGCGGGGATTCCACGTGACGATAAATACCGGAACAGGAAAGCCTATGATCATACTTGTATGCCCCGATTGTGGCACTAAGTATGACCTGGATTGGCCGGTAAACATATAGATAAGATCCGGGGCAATACTATTTTTTAAAGAATTGAAAAACCTTTTATATTAATAATATTGAATCAAACAACCATGGAGAAGCTCAAGATCCTTATTATCAATAATTATGGGCAAACATGCCACCTTATACACAGGTCGCTGCGCGACCTCGGCATGGACGCAAAATTAGTGCCCAATACGTCCTCAGTGGAGGACATTTTAAAGGCCGCCCCTGACGGCCTGGTATTCAGCGGAGGCCCGACCATGGACCGTGTCGGGAACGGCGAACAGCTGATCAGGATAGACCTGCCGATACTGGGCATCTGCCTGGGCCACCAGCTAATGGCGAAAACTTACGGCGGTGAGATCAGGACAGGCCATCTCGGAGGGTTTGCGCGTATAGACATCGAAGTGCTGGAGGAAGACGACATACTGAAAGGCATGGCACCGAAGACCGTCGTATGGGCATCGCACCAGGACGAGGTGGCAAAATTACCGCCCGAATTCATACAGTTGGCCCGTTCGAACGTATGCGAGATAGAAGCGATGAAACATAAGACTAAGCCGTTATACGGTGTCCAGTGGCACCCGGAAGTCTCCCATACGGAAAAAGGAATAGACCTTTTGAAAAACTTCCTCGAAGTTTGTAGCAGTCATAAATGAACGACAGGAGAATAACTCAGATATTAGGCGATCTGGAGAGCCGCATCGAAGAAGCCGGTTCTATCGATGCAGGTCATATCGCAATAAAGGTAAAAGAGACGGGTTTCGCGTGCAGGCAGTGCGCGGAATGCTGTAAAAACTCTTGCGGGGATAATACTGTAGCAGTGTTCCCGTTCGAGATCAGGAAGATAATGGGCGAGACTGGCATGGACTGGCTGGATATCGTAAACCCTCCTGAGAGCGAAGACATAGATGATAACGGGCATATTCATACTTTTGAATGGGTACTGAGAAAAAAGCCTGACGGTGACTGTTTATTTTTAGACGGGGACGGCAAGTGTAAGATATACGAGATACGCCCATATATTTGCCGCACATATCCCATGAGGCTTGATGAGGACGGCCTTGAAACATTCGTCTGTAAGGGATTAAAATGCGGCATGATCGATGATGTTGAGGCATTATCGATAGCTAAAACATTAAAGGACAGATACATTACAGAGTTAAAGGAGACTTTCAGCCTGTTCGAAAAATATGACGGTTCGGCTTCTTCCGGGCCTGTCACCGAGGACAGGATATACGTTGTACATGACAGCGAAGGCAGGCGAAAAGTGCGTATGTCCGAAGACGGCGGAACGTATTTCTTATGAACAATATTTTTAATTCGTTAAAATAAGGATATATAGACATTCATAGGAAATTGTTTTTTTTATTGGATTATTTTTTGTTTTAAAACTTCTTTTTTAAATATTGGTTGAAAGTCTATGTACAGGATGGAATATAAGACAAACGTAGGGGATATGGCTCCCGATTTTACTGTAAGGAGCACATCCGGTAAAAACGTAAGATTATATGACTGTAAGAACAAAAAAACTGTGCTATTATTCTTTTTCGACCATGAAAGAGCCAGATGCCTTGACATTATTTCAAAAATCGGCCTGGATCATGACAGATTTAAAAATATGGACGTTGCAGTCTTTCCGATCACCGGCACAGATGTCGAGAAGGCTAAAACCCTAAAGGAAAAGCTTGAATTACCCTTCAATATCCTGTGTGACGAGGATCACGGCGTGATCAAGATGTACAAGACAGGACAGTGCAGCACAACGGCTGCGCACGTATGTTTTGAAGTGATAACTAACGTGACGGAGCCGACGATATTTATCATCGACACGAGCGGAGTGATAAGATCGAAAATGCGGGTGACATCGTCTAATATACCAGATAACGAGACGCTATTGATGCGCTGTAAAGAAGCCGGTGAATGACACTAGACCATTTTCGGGAACTTCATGCAAACTTCAGGCTTCGTGCCATGGATCCCGCAGGAGGATATGCCGTTATCCATATGATAGATACATCCTCCCTCACCGCTCTTTGGCAATACAAGGCAGCCGTCATCCCTGGATGCCGCGAATATCGCGAATGCGGCCTTAGCCATGAGGTCCCTGTCGCAGCCGGCTATATGGCCGGCCATCAACTCGACCATCTTGATAGCCTGGGCCTTTATATTTGGAGCGGTTTCGTCCTCCTTTCTTCTGGGAACATATCGAAGATCGGCGAGTATATCAAACCTGCCTTCTCTGATCCACCTGAGCACGTCATACAGGGAAGCCTCTATTCTCCATGGCTTCCTGCAGCAATTGCCGCACCTGTAACACGCCTGGCTCGATATGCCCGATATGATATAACCCATTGATGCCGCTTTTGGACATATCAGGTATATCTCATAAGCAGAGTAAAGTTGCTCAGTCGTGATATCTTCTTTTACCCTCTGGCGGACTATTTTGAAGAAATCCTGTCTGCTCAACATAAATAATTTCTATATAGATTTCTCCGATATTATAGTTATCATGATACACAAAATCACAATATAATAAAATTATATATTTTGATATAATAAAATAAACCTAATCATCCTTTTTTTCAATTCGTCATTATTTATACAGACAACAAACAATGACGTAATAAATAGAAGCTAATTAAACAATATTATACAAAAATAAAGTGTTACAGAGGAGCTGGATAGAATAAGACTATAAAAATAATTAATATGTTCTACATCAACTAAAGATATGAAACCCCCACAAGAAGAGCGCTGGGCTACGGAAGCTTGATCAGATGCTTGCCGGCTGAGGTCCTGACCTTTCGCACGAGATCCAAGTGCGAAAGATCATCCAGTGGACGTCTGTCGTGATCCGGGCGTCACAAGTGTCCGTACCCACCTATCTACCTCTAATTTTTTAAGTTTTAAAGATATATCGATAGGCTTATTATCGCATGTATTATCCCGATAGCGATAGCGGCACCCGCTATCATCTGATGGGTTTTTATCGTTGTCCTGATCCATCCTTTCATGAGGCCGTAACCCACATATGCGGTTATCAGCAGAAGCGCGACGGTGAGCATACCCATCCAGCTTAACACCGGAAGCCCCAAAAACATCGTATAAGCAAATTCCTGTATTCCGCCTATCATACGACTATCACCTTACCTTTCATATACGGATGAATGCCGCAGATATAATCGAACGTGCCTGCGATCTCAAAACTCTTTGAATAAGACTCCCCTTTACCCAGCAAAGGAGATGTGCCGTCAGAGAACTTAATGTCATGTTTCGCGCTGTCCTCATTTGTCCAGGTCACTGTACCTCCTTTTGATATTGTCACTTCCGCGGGTAAAAACTCAAAATTTTTTATGGCAACACCGGCAGTTTCGGTTACTTCCACATTGTCAGGGGACGTATAACCTCTTGCCTGATACCCACTTTGATCGCCGGGAGAAGAAGTACACCCTGAGACCAGAATGATCGTAAATATTATGGCCCCTACAATAGCCAATGTCATGCTATTCTTTGCCCTGATCTTCCTCATAATTAGAGATTCTTAAAATAAGGAGATAATTTTAATCATAGAATATATAACATAAATTTGGGCACCGGCGATGATTTAACGATAAAACGGCCCTAACAGTATTCAAAATACTCTATAAGTGCTCTGGCCACCTTTGGGTCGTCCATGGCAGCGATGAAATCTTCAGGACTATTAAAAGGCCTTGAGCGGATTATATTAGCGGCCCTGTTTTTACCTACACCCGGAAGGCTTTCGATCACCCTGGACGGGGCATGATTGATGTCAAGCGGGTACGGAACGGCAGTGATAGACCTGAACCCGTGGCCTACGACCTTATAGTCACCGATATTCCCGATAGGTGACTCCCGTGGGACACCGACAAGTATGGGATAGGTGGCTATTTGCCGGCCAAACGTCACGCCTTTCTCAAATAGCTCCATTCGGACATCCCTGAGAACGGTACCCTCCGGTACTACGCGCCGGAGCATCCCCATATCGATCTCCTCGCGGATCTTTTCCTTATACGAGTGAAAGACGCCTTTGTGCTTATTAACGAGCTTTTCACCAAACTCAGCCATCTCGGTGCCCTCGAAAGGCATTACCTGCCTTATGTTTATACGCCTTACCCAGAGATCCTCTTCCAGAAGCCTCTTAAGAAAATCATAATTAAGCCGGAACGTATTTTTCGTCTCGCCCATAAGCCCGTGGACGAAATTCAGCCCGGGCAGCAGTTCAGGCAGCCCATTCTGTCCCCGGGTCTTTCCGACCTCGTTGACGATACGTATCGCCTCCAGAACTTCTTCAGGCTGTGCCTTAAGGTCGTTTAGTTTTATCACCTGCGGGTCGGCGCTTTCCATACCGAATGCGGCTACATCCCCCGAAGTATGATATTTTACTATCGTTTTAAGTATAGCACGGCACTCTTCGGGATAGTGCGCGATAGTGCCCGGATTGGCATTGTCCATGTGAAGCACTTTAAGGTCAGGTGCCGCCGTTCTTATCCCGCGGTATAACTTCTCTATGGCTTCAGGGTCAGGACGGGGAAACTCCCCGATCTCTTTTGACATATACGTCAGAATGTCGGGCTGCCTGCCCAGCCTGAAATGCCTTGCCCCTGCGCGATAAAGCGCCGATACCTCTTCCACTATGTCCTTCACAGGTCGGAAATCGGGCTTACCGTAGAACCTTTCCGTACAAAAAGAGCATGTGCCCCTGAAACAACCGCGATAGGTCTCCAGCTCGACCATAGTGTAAGGAAAGTCAGGATGTTGCGGCACTATTCTTGCCCCTCTGACAGCCCATTCCGAAATATCTCCCGAGTTACGTCTCAGCCCAGGATCAACCGCCAGGCCCTCGCGAATAAACCCACTAACGACCGCCTCTATGTCGCCCGTAGCAATTATGTCGAAGCTCTGGCTGAACTTCATTTTTCGGGCCATTTTACCGCCTTCGCTGCCTGCGCCGAACATCGACACCGGCCCGCCGAGTATCTTTACAGGCTTACTCAGAGCGGACATATAGCGTTCAAGCTCCTGCAGCGATGCGGGAGTGCCTCCCAGATACTTCCCGGGCACTGTGACACCCGATATCGCCACGACAAGGTCTGAAGCTTTCATCACGTCAAGAATGGAACGGTCCTTTCTGAGCTGGTCTATTGTATAGTAGCGCACTTCACAGTCCAGAGCTCCCGCTACATATCGGGGATATGGCGCCATGTATGGCGGAACCCCGAGGCATGCAGGCTCGTCCACATACCCGTCCAGTATTACGGCCCTGTTTGTTTCGGGTGCTGTCATTCTCGCAGTAAATAAACCGTTATTTCTTAAAAAGTTAAGGGTAATGATCAGGAAAAATGCTTAGATACAACGGCTAAAATTTCCAAGACTTATTTAAGTATATGATCGTAATATGAGTATAAGGTGTTAATATGGAAACAAAATATCGGGAGGGTATCAAAGCAGGGATCATAGGCGGATCAATACTTGGCTCCGGGATCATCTTACGATTCCTGGCTGACGTGGCCGACTCATGGTATGATTTCCCCACCGGCATAGGCTCGTTCAAATGCTGCGTGTTCATTTTCATGATAATCGCTGCAGTGATCACCGGAGCGATCGCCGTATACATGGTTTCGAGGTCGCTGGCATCGCTCAACGACGCGATTAAAGTCTCAGCTGTGGCGGGAACTCTCGCAGGCCTGATCGCCGCTTTCGTAAGGATATTGACGTCCGTATTAAGCCCGTGGGTATCGGGGACGACATATTATGACGCCGTAGAAAGCCAGTTCATTTACAGCCTTGGATACTCGATCGAAGGCGCATCCTGGAATATTGTTTGCTGCGGCCCCATAATCCTGGCAGGATGTGTGCTGCTGGCGATACTCGGCGGAGCCATATACGCTATCGCGGTCCTGAAACTAAAATAAAGTTTTTTTCACAGGTAAATCAACATTAAGGGAACCATAGGCCCTTAATGAATAATTTATTATATTTCATGAGATTATTACTATGGGTGGTTTAATGGAAGTAAAATACATCCAGGGGATTAAAGCAGGGATCGCAGGCGGCATAGTACTTGCGCTATCACAGGTATTACAGTTCGTGACCGGCCTGGTAGCGGACTGGACCGACTTATGGGTACTGGTGACAGCGGCAGGGTGTCTTGTATTCTTACTATGGATAACGGTTTCCGCAGGGACGGGAGCTCTGTCAGTTCGAATGGCAGCACCGTACATGATGAAGCTTACCGATGCAGTTCTTATATCGGCCGTCGGAGGAGGCGTAGCGGGTATAGTCAATGCCGCGATGCAGGTGCTGATCGCGATCATGACACCGATATTCTCATTAAATACTTCAGACCTGGTCGGAGGCTTTGCGACCGGGGTGACCCAGGGCGGCTTAACATTATGCTGCGCACCGATAGGTATTATACTGTGCATAGTCCTGGCGATAATCGGCGGAGTGATATACGGTATAGCGGTGCTGAAACTTCAGTGATACTTCCGCCCGGTATGATTCCTGCTGACCGGTATCGTGCTATTATTAATTAAAGTCAGACCGCACATAGTGGTCTGATCCCTATAATTTCCTTAAATGGATTCTTTGTTCAAGTCATCGCAAAGGCAAATAAGGACCACTAGCTTTCACTACAATGCGCACAAAGGCAACAAAGGGCACAGTTTCCAACCACAAAGCGCACAAAGGCGAACAAGGAACACTAAACTGCTAACCACAAAGCGCACAAAGGCGAACAAGGAACACAAAGGACTTCTTTTAGAAGGTTATCATATATTTTAAAAAAATTTTTGTGTACCTTACTCGCCTTCGTGCGCTTCGTGGTGAAAGAGAATACATAATAGGATTAGGAATTAACAGAGTACAATACAAATTTTCATCATATATGCAAATTCTTAGAAAACAGACTTCTATTGGATAAATCGGAGAGCTTCTGTCTTATAATTTTATGCCCAGTACGCCGAGCAGCTTTCTTGCCCATTTTAGCTTTTTAAGCTTTTTTGGGGTGACATTGGTGTCATCGAGGTTGAAGCCGATTATAGTGATGCTTTTAGCCCCGAACTCTTTTGCCAGGAAAACACACCTGTCGCCGTCAGAGAAACCTCCGAAGTTAAAGACGTTCTCCATAGGCCCTGCCTGAGTGGTACCGATGACGTTCTTCAGTTTTGGTACCATCTTTTTTACGCTGTCGATATTATCGGCATGCGCATGAGCGAGTATAATAGAGCCTTCCGAATTAGCTTTCAAAAGGTCATCGTGGCTGCCGTCAAGGTCTGAAACGATAATGTCCGGCACGATGCCATTCCTTAAAAGTATGGAGGTGGAGCCATCTGCAGCTATAACAGTATATCCGGACGGATCGATCTTTAGAAGGTCGCCTGCCAGTCCGGGCGCCTTGCCGCAAACCAGGACGTCCCTGCCCTCAATAAGTTCCCTGATCTTTTTCAATACAGGGGAAGGGTCGGGAAGCATTGGCGAGATAAGCCTCGCCGCCGCTTCGTCGCCCTCCGGCGTCCATCCGAAATCTTCCAGTATGGCCTTATAATATGGCTCCCACTCTTCGTACTTCATACCTTTTCTATCCCTATCTTCATCGGGATGCCTTCGACGTCCCAGTCCTTTACCAGGCTGCCCGAGACGCTGCCATCCGGCTTGAATTCGAACGAGTTCGCGCGGACCTCGTTCATCGTATATTCCCTCATAGAGTCGACGAGGCCGCGGACTTTGTCATCCTCGACCTTGATATCCACTTTTATGCGGTCGTCGACATTGAGCTTGATCTCTTTTCTCATGTCCTGGATACGCCTGATAACTTCTCTGGTGTATCCTTCCGCCTCAAGCTCAGGCGTCAGTTCCACGTCGACGTATACGTTCCCTCCGGTGAACTCCGCCAGTGCGAGATGCTCGGGTATTATCTCGCGGAAGCTGACCATGTCAGGCGTGACCTCGACCTCGCCCGCCGCGGTCTCCAGCAAGTATCTGCCCTCTTTCTCTATGGCTGATTTCAGCTTGCGGCCGTCTACCCCTTTAAGGGCTGCCATGACCTGTCCGGCAGCGCCTTTGAAAGCCGGCCCCAGCACCTTCGGGTTCGGGACGACCTCTACTCCCAGCTCGGCATATTCCTCGCCGGGTGCCAGGGGTATCACGGACTTAGAGTTGGTCTGCTCCATGATCACGCCGATAAGATCCTTAACGGCTGTCACCACGTCGGGAGTTTCCGCAGACACTACAACCTTCTTGACAGGCCACCTGAGCTTCCTCTTGGCTTTCTGCCTGGCGTTCGAGCAGGCCTCGACTATCTTTCTGGCTATCTCCATATCCTTGTTAAGCTGCTCGTCCAGCAGGGAAGCGTCCACTGCCGGCCAGTCACACATATGGACCGATTCCGGCGCGGACGAGTCGGAGCACCTTACCAGGTTCTGGTACATACGCTCCGCCATGAACGGTGCGAAAGGCGCTATAAGCTTTACCGTCGTGGAAAGCACGTCATAGAGCACCCTGTATGCCGCGAGCTTATCCGGGTCATGGGCCTCCACCCAGGTCCTTTCCCTCACGAGCTGGACGTACCATCTCGAAAGGTCTTCGAGTATGAATGTGGTTATTGCCCTTGTAGCCCTGTGAAGCTCATATACCGCCATGTGGGTGTCTACCGTCTTTATAACAGCCTGCAGGCTCGAAAGTATCCAGCGGTCCTCGACCCTGAGATGGTCCTTTACCGAATCAAATGTCACCTTTGCCGGATCGAACTTATCCAGTACCATGTACGGAAGCGGGAACCTGTAAACGTTCCAGAATATGTTCAGGGTACGATGGACGTTGCCGCATTCTTCCCAGGAGAAGCTAAGGTCTTCCCAGGGCGCGTTCTGTGAAAGCACGTACAGCCTCAAGGTGTCCGCGCCAAACTTATCCACGACCTCTTCAGGAGCGACGACGTTTCCGAGGCTCTTTGACATCTTACGGCCCTTTTCGTCCAGCGTGAAACCGTGCATGCAGACCCCGTTATAAGGCGCCTTTCCGAAGCCCACCATTCCGGCGCCAAGCTGCGAATAGAACCATCCTCTGGTCTGGTCATGGCCTTCTACTATGAAGTCGGCTGGCCACCAGTCCATGAGGTCTTTCCTCTCGGGGAACCTGAGAGTCGCCCAGGACGCCACGGCGGAGTCGAACCACACGTCGAATATGTCCTCTACGCGGCGCATCTTTCCGCCGCACTCGCATTCAAGCGATATCTCGTCCACGAACGGACGGTGAAGGTCCGGCACGGACTTACCCGAGATATGCTCGAGCTCCTCTTTTGTCCCGATAACATCTAAATGGCCGCAGTTCTCGCACTTCCATATGGGTATGGGTATGCCCCAGTAGCGCTGCCTTGAAACGCACCAGTCCCTGGCGCCGCTCACCCAGTCGTAGAACCTTGCGGAGCCGGCCCAGTCAGGGTACCACTTTACGCGTTTTACCTCGGACAGCATTTCCTCTTTTATCTTGCTGACGCCTATGAACCACTGGTCAGTGGTCACATAGATGATAGGCGTCTTGCATCTCCAGCAGTGGCCGTACCTGTGAGAGATCTTCGTCGCGCCCAGAAGCAGCTTTCTTTCACGCAGGTCATCTATTACTCTCGGGTTCACGTCCCTGACGTTGAGCCCGGAATATGCTCCAACGTCCTTCGTGTACTCTCCGTTCTGCTTTACAGGGCAGAACGCAGGTATGCCTTTCTTCAGGCCGAGCTCGAAGTCATCATAACCGTGGCCGGGAGCTACGTGTACCAGGCCCGTATTCTCAGCCACAACGAAGTCTGCAAGGTAGACCTTGTGCGCGACATCCTTATGGTAAGGGATGAGATCGACAAGCGGATGCACGTACTCCGTGCCCTCAAGCTCTTCGCCGCTCATTTCCTTGATGATGTGATAGTCAGCGTACCTTCCGAGCTTCATCACACCTTCGATGAGGTCTTTCATCATGATGAGCTTATCACCGTGCTCGTCATACAGCTCGCCCAGTCTTGCGTCGCCTATCGCCTGCTTCATCCTGGCGACCTTGTCCGAATACCTCATCGGCTTTGGCGTGCCGTCGGAATGCTTGTCCATCAATGTCTCGGGATCAAGTCCCGCTTCCTTTGAAGCTTTCTCGAGCGCCGGAGCCGGAAGGGCGTGCACGAACGCATAGTTAAAGTCCTTGTGTGCCGCGACTGCCATGTTAGACGGTATAGTCCAGGGGGTCGTCGTCCATATGACGAGGTAGCCGCTTCCGTCCTTAAGCGGGAATTTTACGTAGATAGAGTCGTCATCCTTATCAGCGTATTCGACCTCTGAGTCGGCTATCGCGGTCTCGCATCTCGGGCACCAGTTGACGTTCCTCAGGCCGCGCTCCAGAAGCTTCTTCTGGTGCGCCTGCTTTATCGTCCACCAGGCTGCCTCGATGTACTCATTCTTGAGTGTCATGTACGGGTCGTCCCAGTTCATCCATACGCCAAGGCGCTTGAACTGCGTCGTCATCTCATGCATGTTGTTGATGGCGAACTTTTTACATTCCTCGGTAAAGCGGGCGACACCGAACTCTTCGATGTCCTTCTTATTTTTAAAGCCAAGGATGCTCTCCACCTTGACCTCGATCGGAAGACCGTGCATATCCCATCCGGGGCGGTCCATCAGGTCGTAGCCGTTCATGCTCCTGTACCTGAGGACAGCGTCCTTTATGGTCTTGTTCCATGCCGTGCCTAGATGGATGCGGCCCGTAGTGTACGGCGGGCCGTCTACGAAGAAGAACCTTTTATTGCCCTTCCTCAGGGCTCTGGTCTTGTTATAAGCATCAGCCGACTGCCAGAACTCCTCTATACCGGCCTCGATCTGCTTGCTGTTATACTGTTCCTTCTCTTCCTGTATCACTTCAATTCCTCGCAAGATGGTATCTACCCGTCAATGAGAACGAATATAGAGAATACCATTCGTAAAATTTAAAAACATTGTGCATTCTGCAGTCCGGGATAACGTAATCACAAAATAAGGCCCTGGCGGCCAATAAAGCAATCCCACGCTGACATTTCTAAAGCACCGTATCTAAATGATACGTACTATATTTAAAGGTTATGTATAAAGGGGAGCGAGAACAAGGAGGGGATATCGCCTAAGAAAGCGGGCAGCATAGATGGTCTCTCAGAGCGGCGTGACTTTAGTTTGATGATCTATATTAAAATTGAATGATATTATGATGCAAATATACCCGGACGCTGCTGACGGCAGATACACGGTAAAAATAAACGGCATGACCGCGACGCTTCTCGTAGAGCATGTCAGTTGACGGGGGCCGTCAGCCCCCTCTTTAGCCCGGTCATGTGCTGACAGAAACTTCGACAATGTCCCCGGTAAAGAACATTCCGGCATCCTGTGCAACCCTGGTGATACTTTCATAAAGCCCGGCGACCTCGGGGTATCCGTCGAACAGGTCTATCACGCATTCATGGCCCCACTTCTCTTTTCTTAGCTGCCATGTACCCCAAACGGTGCCGTTTATGAGTATGGCGTTGATCGACTCCCCGAACTTCGTCAGGACTTTGTCCCGGTATCCTTCCGGAACGAACCTTTCTCGATTATAATATGCTTTAACGTACGGGTCGTCCATAGGGACCAGGATGACAGACACACCATGGCTCCTGTGCGCCGATATCAATGCCTCTTCCGAAGCGTCGATATAATGGTCTCCGGCAGAACCTTCGACCCTTACGGTTTTCAGGCCGTCCATACCTTCAAGCGCGGAGGCTGCCTCATTCGCAGTTATCCCGCACCACCATGCCGCATCTTCAGCGCTCACAGGCCCGTATCCGCTGACGTATCTCCTGACCAGCATATTTAAAGCGTCTTTACGGTCCATCCTGAGCTTTAAGTCCTTAAAACGGTCAGCAAAAACAGAATATCTTCCGGGGTCCATGCCGGGTTCCCTGCCTATGCCGCCTCTCAGAAGCATCCACCGGTCCCACATAGCGGTAGCCACAACGGCCACGTTGGTAGAACGTTCCTTTGCCCGGCCCTTTCTCAGGTCAATATCCCGGGAGACTTCCGCAGGGATGCCGTTCTTGATCTGCGGAAGGGTCTTCTCCTTATTGCCCAGCGTCGATAGGATCTCCTTTTTAACTTCGACGTACTCTTCTTTTTTGACGCCCCATTTTTCCAGCGATTTACCTATGGCGTCCTCCCGGTCATGCTCGGTTAACGAATATACTGCCGGAAGCAAATCTTTGGGTATCACCTGCACGGTACTTTTCAGTCCCTTGACCCTTGCTATCCTGTTACTTTTATACAGCGCTTTCTCGAACATGTTGACGTCAAACTCTTTAACCCTCAGATAGAGGCTAAAATACGTATTTAGAAGACTGTTAGAATCGACCAGCACAAGGCTTCTCAGAGCTTCGACCGGGTCATCGCTCCTGGACCCTGGCGACAGGCGGCTCTTAGCCAGAATATAGTCGTTTACATTCTCTTTTTTCAGAATCATGATACACTTCCGCTACATATAGTGATTATCGCTGTGCGCCCATATTTTAGTTGTCCCCGGTATGGCCGGGATAGTGCCCGGGCTAACAAGTAAATTATTAATCCTATAAGTACATGCATGATATACTATACCATAGGAGACCCATAGATGGAAAAGACCTCTAAGATATCAGGATTTTACAAGATACCGCCTCTTGAAAGGCTTAACATCGTTAAAGAATATGCGGGGCTCTCGGACGAGGACGTCGCGAACATAAGCGCAACAGGCGCGTTAAAGTATGATCAGCTCGACCGCATGGTCGAGAACGTCATAGGCACAATAGAAGTGCCGGTGGGCGTAGCTGTAAACTTTTTAATTAATGATAAGGACTACCTCATCCCGATGGCAACCGAGGAGCCCTCGGTCATCGCAGCGGCTTCCAACGCGGCAAAGATGGTGCGCGATAACGGAGGCTTTACCACCAGCAGTACAGGGCCGGTCATGAGAGGTCTAATACAGGTGACCAATGTAAAGGACCCGTATGGAGCAAGGTTCGCCGTGCTATCGGAGAAAGAGAAGATAATGGAAATGGCTAACGCTGTCGACCCGATCCTCGTAAAGTTCGGCGGAGGCTGCAAGGACGTAGAGGCATACGTCAGGCAGGCGCCGTCCGAGGACATACTTGTCGTCCACCTCATAGTTGACTGCCGCGACGCCATGGGAGCGAACGCGGTCAACACGATGGCAGAGACTGTCGGGCCATACATAGAAAAGATAACCGGCGGAAAAGTCTACCTCAGGATCATATCGAACCTTGCCGACAAGAGGCTTATGAGGGCCAAGGCGGTCTTCACGAAAGAAAGCATCGGCGGCGAGGACGTAGTGGACGGAGTCATCAAGGCATTTGAATTCGCGCTGGCGGACCCGTACAGGACGGCCACCCACAACAAAGGCATAATGAACGGCATCACAGCGGTCACTCTTGCGACCGGCAACGACACCCGCGCCATCGAGGCCGGAGCCCACGCATATGCGGCGATAACGGGCACATACAGGCCGCTTACAAGGTATGAGAAGAACGCGAACGGCGACCTGGTAGCAACGATCGAGCTCCCGCTTGCCGTAGGTCTTGTAGGAGGCGCCACGGCATCGCACCCGACCGCAAGGGCTAACGTAAAGATCACCGGCGTCAAGACCGCTACTGAGCTCGGGGAGATAATGGCGGCAGTAGGCCTTGCGCAGAACTTCGCGGCAATGAGGGCGCTCGCGACCGAAGGCATACAGCGCGGCCACATGCAGCTCCACTCGAGGAACGTAGCAATACAGGCCGGAGCGACCGGAGACCTCGTAGACAAAGTGGCAGAGGCGATGGTCAGGGAAAAGAAGGTAAGGGCCGACCGCGCCAAAGAGCTTCTCGAAGAGTTCAAGGCCGGAAAACAGTAAATTGAGCGGTATGTGATAAAACACATACCATCAAACCTTTTTTCATAATTTTTTGATAAAGACAATAGATCGTATTTGGGGCACGAAGAACTAAAGAACCCTTTAAGGAGGATAAATCTAGGTATTTTTTATCGGTCCTGTCAGATCTTCGTGCCTTTGACATTCAAATTTTTTGTATCATCTTTAACAGCATGTACATATTAAGCAGCAGGACATGGATATCGACCTTCTTCTATACATACCATACCAGGCGCTTTTTCTTGCTGTTCAACCACTAATCTTTGAGCTATGGATTATTAAATATTTTTTGGACATGGTACGTACATTATGTATGTACTTATGATGAACATCTTATCAGGCATTTTCAAGTTTTTGCGCCATTGTCGATTTTAATACTAGATCTTTGATGAGCGGGTTCTCGCTCAGGTTTTAAGGATTAAAAAACTTTATGGTTACTCCCTGATCTCCGGGATATCGTTTTTATGGTTGTTCCTGTCGGATGGCAGGCAGACACATAACCTCACAGAAAC
Source organism: Methanooceanicella nereidis (assembly GCF_021023085.1). Taxonomy (NCBI): domain Archaea; kingdom Methanobacteriati; phylum Methanobacteriota; class Methanomicrobia; order Methanocellales; family Methanocellaceae; genus Methanooceanicella; species Methanooceanicella nereidis. The sequence continues at coordinate 29,414 of NZ_PGCK01000015.1, forward strand.
ACAGAACCACAAAAATTTTTATATGATATTTTAAGGTCACAAAAATCACCAAAATTTACTCACCAAACCACAAAGGCTCTAGCATCACCGTCAATGCTCTAACACCTCTAACGCTCGGCTCAACGCACCAACCTCTATAAGTCACTAACGCTAAAACAAGGCCCGAACATTCTCCAAAAACACGAAATCTTAACTGCACGGTTGACGTTTAAAAGACTATTATATCTGTTATAGGTCAGGCGAACACAAACCGGGATATTAAACTTTAGTGCCTTGGAGAACGTTCGGGATTTGTTTTAGCGTTAGTGACTTAGAGCACTTTGAGTTATGAGCCGTGCGTTAGGGCTGTTTGTGCATGGACGGTGATACTGGAGACCTTAGAGATTTTGTGAGTACATCTTTGAGATTTCGTGCCATTAAATTCTAAAAAAAATTTGTGTTTCTGTGTTTCTGTGAGGTTATGTGTCTGCCTGCCATCCGACAGGAACATTGCAAGAACATCGATCTCGGAACGAATGTTATATGCTCATTTTTGTCAAGATCATCTAAAAGTTTTTCATGGGAATAAAAATCTTGATTTTTAATTCGGAGCCGGGATATACTTTATGAGACAACCGGCAATTTTCAAAAGTGTTTTATATCAAAGGGTCGTATAGTTTTAGCCGAAAATATCGTTTATAAATTTCAATACGTGATGTACATGATATTAAATCCAGAACAGGTCAAGGAAAAGTTCGGAACGCTGTTCTCCCAGAAGCTTCTTACGATGGTAGACACTGCCAGGAACACTGCGGAGATAATGGAGACTTGCGCCGTGCGCGGCACCATCGAGTGGGACGCCGTCAACAGGTGCAGGGCCGGCGGGCTGATCCAGTGGTGCACTGTCGAAGGCACCACGATGACCATGAGAGCAAGGATAGGTGAATCCCGCGCCAATTTCGGCCCCACGGACGCAGAATACGGAGGCCAGGCACTTGAGGCCGTCATAGTCGACGGGGATACGATCAGGACAAGATGGGCAGGAATAGGAGGAGCCGGCCTGGGAATAGCTGCATGCCTGACACAGGCTCCCGGAGTATTATACTCATCTTACCCAACAGAAGATGACCTTAAGATAGGCGGGGCCAGGGCAAACAGGGTAGAGATAGTCACGCCCAGATATGAGAAGGTCACGATAGGCATTGACGACACCGACAACAAGGAAGGTGGCGCCACATGGGTGCTCGCTCTGAAAGCCAGCAAGATAGCCTCGTCCATCGACGGCGTACACTCCCTGAACCTCAGGCTCATCCAGCTTTGCCCGAAATCGCCCAACAAGACCACTAACTGCGTCTCATCGGCGGTGACTTTCGCGGTCAGGCCCGATACTGTGGACACACTGATAAAGAGCATAACAGAGACCGTAAGGAAAGAGACTAAGTCTACCAAGACAGGCATTGCGATATATCGCGGCATAGGCATCCCAGCATCGTTAAATGAATGCGGATGGGAGATCAAGAAGAGGCTCGTATCCCTTGAAGAGGTCAACGTATGGGCCGCGGAGAACGGAATAGAGTTCATAGAACTTTTTGAGAAACATGAAGGAAGGATAGGCGCCCTGGCAGCGATCGCCCTCTCGGAAGAAGGCTCGAACGCAGCAGCGCTATACAACGATAAGGCGCTCAACCTGATAAGGAAGTGAACAGAAAATGCTGTGGGATACTATCGTCAAAAGCGCACAGGCGAACAAAGCAAGGATAGCCGTGGGCGTAGGCGAGCAGTATATGGACAAGACCATTCAGGGAGCCGAACAGGCAGCCGAAAAAGGATACGCTTCAGTCATTCTTGTAGGTCCAAAAAGGATGGATACCATCCTTCCCACGGTAGTGTCTGAGAATCCCGAAGCGGAGCTGATAAAGCTGGCCAGGGACGGCAAGGTCGACGGCGTTGTCCGCGGCTCGCTGGGAGCTAACACGACGCTAAAATGCCTGAAGGAGATCATGGGCATAAAAAGAGTGCTGAGAGTATCATTGCTGAAGACGCCGTCGGGCAGGTTCTTTTTCTTCGCCCCTGTCGGCGTGGACGAGGGCTGGACCGTGGAGGATAAGGTCGAGCTTGGAGAGCTTGGTGCCGGGCTTATGCGCAGGTTCGGGGTTGAGCCGAACATTGGTGTGTTATCAGGCGGAAGGCTTGGCGACAGGGGAAGATCGGAGCGTGTCGACAGGACGCTGGACGATGCGGAAGCTGTAGCCAGGATACTCACAGAGAAGGGTATAAAGGCTAAACATGCCGAGATCCTCATCGAGGACGCCGTTAACGAGTATAACTATATCATAGCCCCGGACGGCATCAGCGGCAATCTTATTTTCAGGGCGTTATGCCTGGTGGGCGGCGGAGAAGGATATGGGGCGCCGCTAGTGGGTGCGGACATCGTTTATGTGGATACTTCAAGGGCGGGGACTGGATACGAAAATGCAATATGCCTGGCGAGTGCACTTGTCCTCCATTAATGAAAAATAATCTCGACGAAGGGCTCAAAGGAACACTAATTTTTTAACCACGAAGCGCACAAAGGGCTCGAAGGTGCACGAAACTGCTAACCACAAAGCGCACGAAGGCGAACAAGGAACACTAAACTGCTAACCACAAAGCGCACAAAGGCGAACAAGGAACACAAAGGACTTTTTTAGAAGATTACCATATTTTTTTAAAAAAAATTTTGTGTACCTTACTCGCCTTCGTGCACTTCGTGGTTAACAGTCTAGTGTACCTTACTCGCCTTCGTGCGCTTCGTGGTTAACAGTCTAGTGTACCTTACTCGCCTTCGTGCGCTTCGTGGTTAACAGTCTAGTGTACCTTACTCGCCTTCGTGCGCTTCGTGGTAAAAAAGAACAATATAAGAATTATTTTCCTTCAAGCGATCATTTTGATTTCAGGATCTAATTCGCCGTCAAATCCAAGATCCTTTAACTCTTTCACCTGTGTCATGCAGTCGACTTCATAAGCTTCGTTAAACACATGATAATCAGCCATTTTCAAGAATGCCGCATCTGCGGAGACTGCAGAATCCGAAGCGAATACTCCAATGTCCCCCATTACTTTCCTTCCGGGGCCCGGAAGGCAGTCGCAAAACTGCGTGATGTCCTTCGCGAAGCTTACATATGAGACCTTCTCTTTCTTGAAGGTGGAAAGCACGCCGTATGTCGCGGACGCCAGGGCTTTTGACAGGTTCTCTTTATCCGCGAGCGTTATAGCTCCCGTCGGGCATGCTTCCATGCATACTGGACATCTCATACACTTTGGCGATACGTTGACCGCTTTTTCCCCCAGTATCTCCGGAAGTCCCAGTTCGCATACCTCTCTACACAGCCCGCATCCTGTGCACAGCGACTCGTCGATCTCCAGGCCGACTGTCCTGTGCTGCCTTAATTTTCCGGCACTGGTGCAGCAGCCCATGGCTATGTTCTTTATTGCCCCTCCGAAGCCGGTAAGGGCATGGCCTTTATCGTGGGAAACGACTATCATCGCGTCAGCCTCTACGATCGCGCCGGCGACCTCTATCTCATCGAGGATACCTTTTGTCTTTACCTTGCGCTCATTCTCGCTCCTTAGACCGTCAGCCACTATGAAAGGGGCAAAATTGAAGCCGTTAATGACCGCGGTCTCATGATGGTCCCACGCGTTGTGGCGCTTAACGAGATAATACGTGTTGGTATCAGTCAGAAAAGGCTTACCACCGGCCTCTTTGACTTTTTGTACGATCTGGTGCACGAAAAACGGCTGGACATAATAAGGATTGCCAAGCTCGCCCACATGAAGCTTGATGGCGACAAGGTCGCCTTTTTCCACACAGTCGAAAGTGCCTGCGGAATCGTACAGCTTACCGGTACTTTTTAAAAGATCTTTACTGGTATCCCAGGGAACAAAATGAACGGTCATCCTATTTATTTTAAAAATTTAATACCTTAAATCTTATCAAACCTATATGTTTCAGAATAGCATCATAAAACCCTTTCTTCGCGAAACCGGCGCATACTTATCCGTGATTTGAATCAAGCAGGGATATAACCCGGTAAAAGCTATACTCAATATATATATTTCCGAAAAAGTTTTTAAATATTAGAAGCTAGCTAGTTAACAGTTAAATCAGTTAACATTTAAAAAACATACAGGGTGATCCCATGATCGGCATGATCCTTTGCGGCGGATATGGCAAGAGGCTAAAGCCCTATACCGATACCATACCGGCCCCTCTTATCGAGATCAAAGATAATTACACCATACTTGATAAACAGCTATTCGACTTTGCGGCGGCAGGCATAGACGAGGTCGTCCTGCTGACAGGCTATAAAAGCGAAATGATAAAGGCCCGCTACGGAAAAGAGTTCAAGGGCGTCAGGATATCTTATCATGAAGAGGACAGGCCCATGGGGACGCTGAACGCTATCAAGGCAGGGCTGGAAATGGTCGGCGGCGAAACTGACATACTCGTGCGTAACGGGGATGTCGTCGCGGATGTCAACCTAAAAAAGATGGTCCTGAGGCATGTTAACAGCCCGTATCCCGCTACTGTGTTCGTGACCAGGATGCGCAGCCCGTACGGGATAGTCGAGCTGGGCGACGACAAGATAAAATCGTTCCGCGAAAAACCCTTTATTGATTATCATATTAACGGAGGCATATACTGCCTGAGCAAAAACCTTCCTTTCCAGCAATTCGACGGCGGCAACCTCGAGCAGACCATGTTCCCGATGCTTGCGGAGAACGGCGGTCTCGGATACTATAAGGAAGATGGTGTATTCTGGGCCACTGTGGACACTGTCAGGGAGCTCGATGAAGTGCGGAAGGAATACGGCAATAAGACCGATAAGCCTTGGGGATATGAAAAAGTGCTGATCAGTACGGACAAATACCTCACAAAAGAGCTGTTCATAAGGTCGGGATATCAGACATCGTTCCACAAGCACCCGCGCAAAGACGAGACCATGTACATCATGAAGGGTGTGGGCTATATCGAGTTCGAGGACCATAAGGAGTTCTTCCAGATGGGCGACACCATCAGGATAGAGCCGAACGTGCCTCATACGATAGTTGCCACCGAGAACACAGTGCTGCATGAAGTATCCACTCCTTTCCTGGAAGATACTGTCAGGATCAAGGACTATTATAGCGTAAGATGAAGAGGCCTGTTACATGAAAGCGTTCATACTTTGCGGGGGAAGAGGGGAGAGGCTCAAGCCCATTACCGATAATGTCCCTAAACCTATGGTCCCGGTAGCAGGAAAACCCATACTGGAATACCAGATCGACCTTTTAAAGAAACACGGTGTCGACGAGGCCGTACTGCTGGTAGGCTGGCATGGCGAGGCGATAGAGAATTACTTCGGCGACGGCAGCAAGTTCGGCATGCATATCGAGTACTCTTATGAAGACCCGAATAACAGGCTGGGCACCGCCGGCCCGATAAAGGCCGCTAAGGATAAGATAGACGGGACTTTCATTGTGATGAACGGGGACATTATCTCCGACATGAACATCAGCGGCATCATAGCGTTCCATGTTGGAATGGATTCCTGGGGCACTATAAGCATGATAAACATGCCTTCACCGTACGGCATCATTGACCTGGACGGGACGAGGATTACAAAATTCAGGGAGAAGCCTGTGCTCCCGTATAAGATGAATGCCGGGCTTTATGTCCTGGAGCCGGAAGTGACGGAGTTCTTGCCGGACGTGGGATCCATCGAGACGGAGGTATTCCCGAAGCTTGCCGATCTCGGTAAATTACACGGCTTTGACTCCACGGGAATATACTGGAGCGACGTGGGCACCCATAAAGACCTTGATAAGGTAAATAAGGATGTGCTTTCCGGCGTGTTTAAGATCTGAAAATTTATTCTTTTTTAAGTCCTTTTGTGTTTTTAGGAAGATATTAATTATGCCTTTCCGGATGGCAGGTAGACTACTAACCTCACAGAAACACGGAAACACAAAAAAATTTTTATAAGATATTTTAAGGGCTCAAAAGCACCAAAAACTTACTCACTAAACCACAAAGGCTCCAGTATCACTGTCAACGCACTAACGTCTCAAACGCTCGACTCAACGCACCAAATTCTCTAATACACTAACGCTAAAACAAATCCCGAACCTCTCCAAACCACGAAAGTTTAATGGCCCGGTTTCCGTTTAACACTACTGAACAAACCGGATATGAAGATGATCAATAAGGCTTAGCACAAACCGCGATTTAAACTTCGTGGTTTGGAGAGGTTCGGGATTTGTTTTAGCGTTAGTGGTTTTGTGGACTTTAAGCGTTGAGTTGAGCGTTTGAGACGTTTGAGCGTTGACAGTGATACTGGAGCCTTTGTGGTTTAGTGAGTAAATTCTTAGAGACTTCGTGCTCTTAAAAAATCATAAAAAAATTTTTTGTGTTTCCGTGTTTCTGTGAGGTTTGTATCTACCTGCCATCCGAAAATAATAACCTGAAAAATCCAAAAATACAGAAGAACCTCTTTTTAATAACAACTATTTTTCTTCCATAAACTAATTGTAATATTACTTTTAATGTCTTATTATATTTCGATGACTATCCTATCGATGTTTGCTCAAATACTTACTATCTGGACATAAGGGTATAGAGGAACGCGATTATATAACAAAGTATTGAGGCAAAAGCGGATGTTGACTAAGCCCAAAACAGACATATCGAAGAACAATGCCGTCGGAGGCCGCCGGCCGCGGATAACAGGAAAATCATATTTGTACATTAATAGGGCTATATTGATGAATGCGGGGGTGGACTGGTCTGGATCCTACGGGTAACATTCTTGAATTTTTTCTGGTAGCTATGGCCTCGATCATCGCCATCATGAACCCGGCCAGCACAGCGGCAGTATATGCCGTGCTGACGAACGGGATGACGGAAAAAGAAAAGGCGAAAGTGGCCCACCAATCGATGAAGATAGGCGCTCTTGTGCTTTTATTCTTCGCTATCACGGGCCAGCTTGTCTTTGCGATCTTCGGGTTCGATATTCCCGCGTTCAGGATCGCCGGCGGAATACTTCTGATCACGGTGGCTCTCGGCATGCTTTTCCCGAAGAACAACGAGTTCAAGGATAAAGACATGGAGAATATCTCGATAGTCCCGCTGGCATTCCCGATGACGTGCGGCCCGGGGACGATCACTACGGTCATACTGCTTGCCGCAGAGGCCACTAACGTATTTCAGACTTTAATAGTGTTCATAGCGATATTCATCGGAGTCTTCCTATCATATGTGGGGATGAAATATTCGCCGCAGATATTTAATGTCATAGGAGAGGAGGGGTTCAAGGTGATACCAAAGCTCATGGCCATCATAGTCCTTGCCATAGCCGTACAGTTCATTATCAACGGTATCATCGAAGTGATGCCTCAGATCCTGCATATACCGGGCTAGGGCAATTGCCCTCCCGCACTATTTTTCTGTCTTATCCTCATCGTGTTCGTGCTTATGATAGATATCGCCCGGCAAATGACAGTGGTCGTGTATGATATCAGCATGCGCATGCGTATGCCTGTGCTCTTCTCCGAACAGTAGCATCGCTCCGATGATCATTACCGGCAGGGCGACCAGGAACTGTATGTTAATAGACTCTTTGAATATCAGGAAAGATAATACGACCCCTGCAAACGGAGCTATGGCGAACCATGCGCTTGTTCTTGATGCCCCGAGCCCCCTCATGGCTGTCAGGAACAGGGCTATGCTCAGGCCATAGCTGATGCTCCCTATAAACAGCGCACCCAGAAGTATGGGCAGCGAAGGGAACGGATTATTAAGGGATATCGCGAGTATCAGAGAGAACGTGCCGGCACAAAGTCCTTTGATCATGCCCAGGTCCGCGGCGTCTTTATTGCATATGTTCCTCATCAGGTTATTGTCGATACCCCAGAAGATACAGGCTAATAGGACTCCGGCCGCCCCTATGGAGATACCATACTGGCTGCCAGGATCCGCAGACAGCACTATGCCGGCCGTAGTGATCAATAATATTGCTCCCAGTATGCGCCTTTCCAGTATCTCCCCGAAAGCGATCATAGCTATCGTGGTGGTGGCGACGCACTCGAAGTTCAGAAGCAGGGACGCGGTAGATGCCGGCGTGATGCGGAGGCTGAACATTAATATTATGGGTGCGGCAATGCCGCCGGCAAGTATAGCCCCCGCAAGCCAGGGAATATCGCCCCGGGATATTATTTGCTCTTTAATGACATCATTAAAAACTAAGCTCTTGAGCATCTTATAAAGGAATAGCCCTATGCCGCTGCCAAGATATAGAAAGGACGCTAATAACACAGGCTCTATCTCACCCAGTAAAAGTTTAGATAACGGCGGGCTGGCGCCGAATAGAGCGGCACCCGCTATCGCCAGCAGAGTGGAATAGACGACATCCTTATCCAATTATTTGATCTCCCTGAATCTCTGAGTTTTTAGGTTATAAACAAATTAGAAACATGATGGATATATATTAAATCATTTTAAGCTACAGCAATGCCATATTTTTAGGCGTGGTAGTGAGTTTACTTTATTCTGGATTTTATCTTTAAGTATGACCACGAAGGCGATAAAGGACACTAGCTTTCACCATAAAGCGCTCAACGGGCTCGAAGGTCCACCATTTTTCCCCACGAAATCTTTGATGAGCGGGGTCTTGCTCAGGTTTTAAGAATGAAATAACGTGTCTTACCTATTGGTCTTTGAGATGAAGTTTTTATGGTTGTGCCTGCCATCCGACAAGCACAACGGCAGAACATCGATCCCATAATGAATGTTACATGCACGTCTTTACAGAGACCTTCAAAAAGTTTTTCATGGGAGCGCACGAAGGCGAACAGGGTACACCAATTTCCACCACGAAGGGCGCTAAGGGCTCCAGTAGTTGTGATGGTGTTTAGTTGGTTGTTTGGATAGGGGTTGTGGTTGTTTTCTTTTTCTTAATATTTTGTTGGTGTTTTGATTAATCGATTGTTTTTGTTGATTAATGGTTTGAGAAGCTGTG